>JAZODB010000120.1:0-5042 GCA_045596785.1 Eubacteriales bacterium | reverse complement strand
TCCCGCTAAAGTTGCATCTGATTTACTGAAAGCAGGTCTTACTGTAAGCGAGGCGGCAAGCCTTATCCGTAAAGAATACTTCACGAGTCACGAAAAATCGTTGTTGGCTGCGAATGTTGCTCTCGCTGAGTCAAGGCTGATTACGCCCGAAATACGACGTGAATGCAGTGTGTACATTGGGATTCCGTTTTGTCCGTCAAAATGCGCCTACTGCTCATTTGTATCATACACATCTCCCGGACTTTTGAAGCTGATACCGGAGTATCTTGCGGCGCTTGCCGAGGATATTGATGGGATTTTCTCGGTAATAGCCGAGCTTGGAATGAAAGTGTCATCTGTTTATATAGGCGGAGGCACTCCGACTGTTCTTGACTCATCTCAGCTTTCGTTTCTGCTTGACAAAATCGTATCACATGTGCAGTCGGTATCCGAATTTACTCTTGAAGCCGGGCGCCCCGATACCATTACTGCTGAAAAACTGAAAATTGCGGCAGAGCATGGAGTTGACAGAATCAGTGTTAACACTCAGACATTGAACGATGACATACTGAAAAAAATCGGTCGTGCTCACACAGCGGATATGTTTTTTAAGGCATATGCTGAGGCAAAACAAAGCGGTATAAAAAATATTAATGTTGATTTGATTGCAGGGCTTCCGTTTGATACAACCGAATCATTTCAAAATACGATTGACCGAGTGATTGCTCTTGGACCGGAAAACATAACTGTTCATACTTTCAGCGTTAAGCGAGCATCTGAGTTTAAAGCCGAGGGTAGATTTGACAGAAGCGGCGCAGTTGCAGCCGAAAGTGTTGATTATTCTCAGGTGGTGCTTGGCAAAGCGGGGTATTTGCCATACTATATGTACAGGCAGAAAAATACCGTCGGAAATCTTGAAAATGTGGGTTACGCGAAACCGGGACATGAGGGACTTTACAATATTTACATGATGGAGGAAATACACAGCATATTTGCGGCTGGTGCTTCATCCGTTACAAAGCTTGTTTCTTTGCCCGATTCTGACGGAAATGTGCGAATCGAGCGACTGTTTCAACCAAAATATCCGTATGAATACCTGAGAATGCACAGTGGGGAAGAACGTGGACAAAAGCTTTCCGAACTGAAAAAAATGTCACTTGAGTTTTTTGACATTTGAGAAAATCGTTTTTGCCGATTTAATCGGCGTGACATCTCTAATCCGAAAGGAGCATGCCAATGCGAAAAATAGATTTAAGCATTAACAATATCAGTGAGGCTGAAGAATTTGTAGTGACATCTGAGAAAAACTTTTCGAATGAACTTGACGAGGCGATTGAGGAGGTTTTTTCGAACGATGGTGTAAGAATAATAACTCTTTCGGGACCTACATGCTCAGGAAAAACAACAACCGCCGAGAGGTTGGTGAGACGAATAAATAATAGCGGACACAGAGCTCTTGTTATGTCAATTGACGATTTTTATTCTGACAGAAAACCTCACGAAAGAAACAATACCGAAGATGCCGCTCCGGATTATGACAGTGTAAATTCCATAGACCTTGAATATCTGAAAAAATTCACATCACGTCTTATAGAGGGCAAAACGGTTCTTATTCCGAAATACAGCTTTTTGGATGCGGCAAGAGTAGGATATGAAGAATATATTCCCGACGAAGGCGATATATATGTTTTTGAAGGGATACAAGCGGTTTATCCCGAGGTAACGGAAATGTTCGGAGGAAGGAATCGCAGTATATTCATAAGTGTGACTGACGATGTTTCGTACAAAGGTGTTGTGCTGAGTAAAGATGAAATACGGATTTTAAGACGCCTTGTTCGGGATTACAAATTCAGAAACGCGACAGCTGAATTTACACTGCATCTTTGGGATGGTGTTCGGGATAATGAAGAAAAGAACATTTTTCCTAATGCAAACAACTGCGATGTTTATATAAACTCATTTCTTCCGTATGAGCCGTTTATAATCGCAAAGTACGCGAAAGAACTTCTGAGCACGGTACCGATTTACAGCAGATATCGAACTGATGCTGACGCGCTTCGTGAGAAGCTTGAGGCGTTTGACTGTCCGTACCTTGATGACCGCATGATTCCGAAAAATTCGGTATTCCGTGAATTTATAGGATAACCGTAATCGGAGGGAAATTTGGGCGACAGAAATTCGGATGTGAAAAAAAAGAATTATTGGAAAAATTCATTTTTCTCGGGAGTCGTGATTCTCACAATTTCGAATCTTCTCGTTAAAACAGCCGGACTTCTCTTTAAGGTGCCGATGAATTATATCGTCGGTGATACCGGAATGGGTTACTATAATTCAGCATATTCTGTGTACACGCTATTCTATATGCTGTCAACATCAGGACTTCCCGTTGCTCTTTCTGTTATGGTTTCGGAGAAACGCTCGGCGGGAAACATCAAAGCCGCAAAAACCGTATACAGAATGGCACTTTTGCTGTTTGCAATTATTGGTTTTTCCGTATTTGCGCTGATGTTTTTTAAGTCAAACCTACTTTGCGGATTTATAAAATCAGATAAATCCGCACTTTCTGTTATGACTATTGCACCGACAATGTTTTTCATCTGCATTTCAAGCGCATACAGAGGTTATTTTCAGGGATGCGCCAATATGATTCCGACAGCAGTATCTCAGCTTATAGAGGCTGTCGGAAAACTTGTTTTCGGAATAATAGCAGCTATGTATGCTGTGAGAATGGGTTATGAAATACACATTGTTGCTGCATATGCTGTGTCGGGACTGACAATAGGCTCTCTTGCAGGTTGTGTATATCTTTTGATTTTTCGGTTTATGCGAGGGGACCGCGATTTGCTTTCCGACGACCTTGAAATAAAAAATGAAGAAATCGACAAAAGCGAAGTGTTTCGAAGATTCATAAAGATTTCTCTTCCGGTGACAGTCAGCGCGTCGGTAATGAGTCTTACAAATATGGTTGACACAGCACTCATTCAGCGGATGCTGAGATATTCGGGTATATCGGAAGAGATGTCAGCTACCTTGTTTGGCAATTACACATCACTTGCTGTTCCTATGTTCAATTTGCCGCCGGTGCTTGTTTATCCGATAGCGTATTCGCTCGTTCCTGTTGTGGCATCGGCATTTGCTTCGGAAAAACGAGAGAACGCCGTTGTTCATATAGAGGCATCGCTAAGAAGTGCTGTAATTATAGGCTTGCCTTGCGCCCTCGGAATGGCAGTGCTTGCAGACCCGATTTTGTGTTTGTTTTATAAAGAATCTTCAGCGCACCTTGCTTCTCCTCTCCTCACGTGCCTTGCTCCGTCATCGTTTTTTGTATGTATTTTGGCTGTGACCAATTCAATTTTGCAAGGCTGCGGAAAAGAGCGGCTGCCTGTTATATCTATGCTTGTCGGAGCCGGTGTGAAATGTGCTTCAAGCATAATTCTTCTTGAAAAATATGGTATAATCGGTGCTCCCGTATCTACTTTCTTGTGCTATTTTACCGTAACAGTACTTAATTTTATGTTTGTGGTAAAATCAACGGGTTTAAAGCTTTATTTTACAAAAACTTTTTTAAAGCCTTTGATTTCAAGCGTGGCGTGCGCTTTTACAGCTTTTTATGTAAATATGTGGCTGTCGAAGGCGATTGATGACAGATTAGCCTGTGTGGCGGCGGTAGTCGCGGCAGCGGCAGTATATATCACTGCAATATTCGGAAGCCATGCTGTAAGTTTTGAGGAAATAAAATCACTTATAGGAAAAAAAACGAACGGAAAGGATAATAAAATTGAACGAATCGGTACAAAAATTAAAGAACAAACTTAAAAATGAAGAAAAACACGATTTTGAGTCACTTTTGCAGCTCGTTGAAATTCTTCGTTCTGAGGGAGGATGTCCGTGGGATAGGGAGCAGACGCATGAATCAATTCGCTCTGACATCATTGAGGAGACATACGAGGTAATTGAGGCGATTGACAAAAAGGATGAGACTCTGCTCAGGGAGGAGCTTGGTGACGTAATGTTTCAGGTGATTTTCCACAGCAGAATTGAGGAGGAGCGTGGCAGCTTTACAATAGAAGATGTAATCGGTGAGATTTGCGATAAGATGATTCTGCGTCACCCTCATGTTTTCGGCAGTGTTGAGGTTGAAAATTCTGCTGAGGTTCTCAGCAATTGGGAAAAAATTAAAAAAGAAGAAAAAAGCAGAAAAACCGTTCGCGAAAATATGGAATCCGTTCCCAAACAGCTTCCGTCATTAATGCGCGCGAAGAAGATAATCAAAAAAGCAAGGAAAGACGGATATGATTTCGGAAGCAATACGGAATTGTCGAATAGACTGAAAATTCTTGCTGAGCCTTTATTTTCATCCGATGCGGAGGCTCGTGAAAAGGCGGCATGTGAGGTTGTGTTTTTGGCTTCGGTTGCCGCGGGTGATTCAGCGGATATTGAAAAGGATTTATCCGATACTGTCGATAAATTTATAGAAAATTATCCTGAAAATGAGGTATAATATGAGACTTGATAAATTTTTAAAAGTGTCTCGGATTATCAAAAGGCGTACGGTTGCAAATGATGCTTGTGATTCCGAGCATGTAGAGGTAAACGGCAGACGTGCGAAAGCTTCGTACGAGGTCAAAGAAGGCGATGTAATAGCTGTGACATACGGTGACAGAACGCTAAAATTCAGAGTTTTGGATGTGAGAGAGCATTCTGCAAAGTCAGAGGCTTCATCAATGTATGAGGTTATTGATTCTTAAGCTTCGTAAATATCGGTGTAAAAATATTTTTGTTTTGACCCGTGGGGTCTGTTTTTTACGTTTTTGTATCTTATAGAGGCGGACGCTTGAAAAAATCGCATACTTATGATATACTGTATATGTGAAAACAGTTCGATAAAACTGAATTTGGAGGAACGATGCTATGAAAAAGGCATTTCATGTGGTTTGTTGTGCGGCAGGCAGTGGAATGATTGGTTTCTTTGCCAATCAGTTGAATACAGTAGTTGGATGTGTGTTTTTCACCCTTGGTGTTGCCTTGCTTGTTGGTTCAATCATTCTGGTGTCCAAACAGGA
>JAZODB010000119.1:0-6403 GCA_045596785.1 Eubacteriales bacterium | reverse complement strand
CATCATTCCGTTATAGTCGGTATATGCCTGGTAGAGCTCCATAAGAGTAAATTCGGGATTATGTCTTGTATCAAGTCCTTCATTACGGAAAACTCTGCCGATTTCATAAACCTTTTCAAGTCCTCCGACTATAAGTCTCTTTAAATACAGCTCAAGTGATATGCGAAGCTTCAAATCCTCATCAAGTGCGTTGAAATGAGTTTCAAAAGGTCTTGCGGCAGCACCTCCGGCGTTAGAAACAAGCATCGGAGTCTCTACTTCAATAAATCCATCAGAGTCAAGGTATTTTCTTATTGAGCTGATTATTTTTGAACGCTTGATGAAAGTATCACGTACATCGGGATTTACTATGAGGTCTACATATCGTTGGCGATAACGAAGATCGGTGTTTGTAAGACCATGAAATTTTTCCGGAAGAACGCGCAAACTCTTTGAAAGGAGGGTGAGGCTTGTAGCATGAACCGATGTCTCTCCGGTTTTAGTTTTAAAAACTGTCCCCTCAATTCCTACAATATCTCCGATATCAAGCTTCTTAAATGCAGCGTATTCATCTTCTCCGATTGAATCTCGAGCAACATATGACTGAATTGTTCCCTGCAAATCCTGAATATTGCAGAACGACGCCTTCCCCATGATTCTCTTCGACATCATTCTTCCTGCAATAGAAACACTCTGACCTTCGAGTGACTCAAAATTATCCTTTATTTCAAGGCTGTGGTGAGTCTGATTGTATTTTGTTATAACGAATGGATCTTTACCTGCTTCTGTCAAAGCGGAAAGTTTTTCTCTGCGTATGCGCATTACTTCGTTAAGCTCCGCCAACTCATTTTCAGTCATTTCATTATTTGTATTTATATTATTGTCAGCCATCTTATTACCTTTCATCATTTATCAAAAAGCTTTGTTCTTTCAACTTTTAAAATTTTAAATTTCAGCTCTCCTCCGGGAGAATTTACAGTCACCTCATCCCCCGCAACCTTTCCGATCATAGCACTTCCTATCGGACTTCTGTCGGAAATCTTACCCATCATCGGATCAACCTCATTTGTTCCGACTATCAAATATTCTATCTCCTCATCCATATCATAGTCATATACGGAAACCGTTGAGCCGAGGTTTATAACATCTTCTCTCAGTTCACTTTCATTGATAATCTCAGCGTTTAATATCAGTTCTTCAAGAGTGGCAATTCTTTCTACAACCTTAGCCTGTTCGTTCTT
Organism: Eubacteriales bacterium; assembly: GCA_045596785.1. Classification (GTDB taxonomy): domain Bacteria; phylum Bacillota; class Clostridia; order Oscillospirales; family CAG-272; genus UMGS1696. Next base: position 5,183 of record JAZODB010000119.1, on the reverse strand, counting down.
AGCTTCGTCATATTCGCTGTTTTCAGACAAGTCACCGTATGAACGCGCTTGTGCAAGATTGCTTTTTACTTCCTCTGTTTTTTCGCCTTTTAAATAGGTAAGCTCATCAATAAGAGCCTGATATCCTTCTTTTGTGTACTTGATAGTTTTTTTGGGTTCCATGTAGATACCTCACTTAATTATTTAATCAATAAAGTTAATCATAAAATGTTGCGACTGCTGCTGCAAGCTGGTTATCTTCTTCATCGGTAATTTTATAAATATTCTTTCCCTCAAGTGCTTCGTCAAGCTCAACCTCAACATCGGGAATTATTCCAACACCGTGATAGTTGTCTGAAAACGGAGGACTGTACATCCTGTACGTAATACTTACGGCACTTTTGTCGGAAAGCTGCACCGTGCTCTGCATGCATCCTTTTCCGTATGTCGTTGTACCCACTATTACAGCTTTGTCATAGTCTCTGACCGCAGATGTGAACAATTCGGCTGCACTTGCGGTACTTTCATTCACAACTACCGCCATAGGAATATTAAGTTCGGTTGATTCCGAATAGTAAGCCTTTACCTCGTTTCCATCGGCATCGAAAATACGAATAATCGGCCCCTCAGGAACAATATAGTCAAGCACAGTTACAATTGATGACAGCTCTCCGCCCGGATTATACCGAAGGTCTATTACAAGCTTGTCACAACCCTCATTTTTAAGACTTTCAACAGCCTTTACAAACTGCGGAGGAGTCTGTGCATCGAATCCCGAAACTTTAATTACACCTACCGTTTTATCAGGTGAGTAGATATGATACATAACGGTCTGCTCCGTTACTTTATCACGCACAATTTCAAAGTCAACCGATTCAGTGTAGCCTTCTCCACGAACAACGGTAAAAACAGCAACGGTACCGATTGTTCCACGCAGCTTATTCACAGACGGATAATAACCGAGCTGTGCGACCGACTCTTTCTTCTCACCCACAGTCAAAATTAAATCACCCGGCTTAACACCAGCTTTAAGCGCAGGTGAATCCGGTATTACATTCAGCACCTCAATAAGCTTATATTCGGTATTATATATGACATTTACACCTATACCGGCAGTTTCGCCCTCAAGGTCATTAATAAGTTCCTGATAATCATCGGCGTTATAGTATGCAGCATATTTATCGCCTGTTCCCGCAACATATCCGGCAACAGCGGAATCTATAAGAGCCTCATCATCAAGTTCACCGATATAATAGCCTCTGTATAAAGCATCAACCTCAGCAAGTTTTTTTGAAAGACGTTTGATAAATTCCGAATCTTGAGGTGTATCTTGCGGACTTATCGACTCAGTACTGTTGTTTTGGCTTTCATTTTCACTTGAGCTGAGCTTTTCCGAAAAATATTTTTCCTCAAATTTATTCTGCATGGAAATATATGTTATTTGAAATGTTGCAATACAGCACAGCAATACCGCAACTATTGTTGCACCGAGCGAGATTTTTTTGCGCATAAACAGCTCCTCTTTACCTATAATTAAGGGAATATTTGAATATTACACATGTTTATATATTATATATCAGTTTAAATAAAAAATGTATCAAATTTTGTCACGGAAAAACAAGATAATTTCTGGGATCCACAACCTGTCCGTTTTCTCTGACCTCAAAATGCAAATGATAGCCGTACGTGTTTCCGGTAAGGCCGACATAACCGATAAGCTGTCCTCCGGTAACAGTATCTCCGGGATTTACAAGACGTTCTGACATATGCGCGTACAATGTCGCAATTCCACCGCCGTGGTCAATAAGTACGCTCACGCCGTAGCTCCAATGCAAATCGACTTTAAGCACAGTCCCAGCGTTCGCAGCGTAAATGTTAGTTCCGTTTGCGCAAGCAATATCGATTCCGTAATGGTTATCCCACGCCCCCTGAAGCCAACGTCCTCCGAATTCGGAAGAAACATAATAATAAATCCCAAGCTCAAGCGGCCAGCCGATAGTACCGCCGACGTATGCAGACTGACTTTTTCGCTGGAGCTCTGCAAGATACTCCTGAAGCTCACGGTCAATCTTAGCTTCCTCCGCAGCTGTTTGTGAGTAAACCTGATTCCACCTTGTTTCATCTCTTTGCAGAGTCTGCACATATGCATATTTGACATCGCTGAGAGCCTGATTATCTTTAATTACATCCTCAAGCTCGGAAATTCTGAGAAGCTGCTTCTCCTTGACTTCCTCCTGTTTCTTGAGATTTTCTTCATACGATTTTTTGTCAGCCTCAAGATTATCTATTATATCTCTGTCATATTTTAAAATTGCGTTTAAATAATCTACCTTCGTCAAAAAATCCACAAGGCTTGTTGAACCCAAAATAAGCTCAACATAATCCGTACTCTCATCCATATAGCTGAAAACCATACGCTCAAGGAGTGCCGATTCTTGTTTTGCGATTCTTTCCTCCGTACTGCCTATATCGTTTTTCAATGTTTCAAGCTGAACCGTAATAGTATCAAGCTGACCCTCGGCAAGCTTTTTCATCTCGGTATTGTATTTGATAATTTCATCATATTTGTATATTTCATCGAAAGCATTTGATTCACTACTGCGTATATACGCCAACTCATTGAGTGCCTCTTGTTTCTGTCTGGCAATTTCCGCCAAACGCTCCTCATATGATTTAACCGTAGCATCGGTCAGTCCGTTTCCCGCAGCGGTCGGCAAGCAGATAATACAAAGAAGCAATACAACAGCTGTCAATTTCCCCAAGGTTTTCTTACTCATAACACCCTCCATTTAGCTGATTTCTTTTTATCACTGCTTAAGATATCTGTTGAGAGAAATCAAACTTCCGATTATACCCGAAGCCACACCTATAACAATAAATCCCCACAGTACGATACCACCTATATCACCAAACTTAATAATAGATATCATCTGCAAGTCAACAGCCATCATAGTCTCCACATATGAATAAATGTACCACTCAACAAAATACGCGAACACAGAAGCAAACAATCCTATGAATATCCCCTCAAAAACAAACGGAAGAGATATAAACCATCCGGTAGCTCCCACATACCTCATAATACTGATTTCGTTGCGGCGTGAAAAAACTGAAAGCTTTATTGTATTAATAATAATGAAGATACTCACAACCGCAAGAATTGCAAGAAACCAAGTAAAGACAAGCATTACACCGCTCTTAACCTTTGCTATACTTGTTGCAAGGTCGAGACGATTGTTTACTTTTACTATTCCGTCAATCTGCTTAAGCTGATAATCGAGTTCCGTAACCTTTTCGTTCTCGATATATGTAATGACAAATTTATCGGGCAGAGGATTGTTTTCTTCCGACACATCATCATAAGCATCGTACTCGTTTTTCATCCATTCGAGTCCTTCCGCCTTTGATACAAAGTCTACATTCTCAATATTATCAAGCTTATTTATCTTTGATTCTATTTCCGCAATCTGTTCATCTGTTGCATCAGTATCACAAAAAACGACAATTTCATTCAATAGCGCGAAATCTTCGATATTTTTATTTATATTGGCAACAAGAAGCGAAAAACCTCCGATAACTATAAGGCAGCTCATGAGAACAGCTATTGATGCAAAGCTCATAACTCCGTTTCTTATAAGTCCGGAGAAAGCCTGACCGACAAAATAAAATATATTATACCTTCTCACTGAACATGCCCCCCACACGGTCCTCAGTTATAAAACCGTCTTTTAATATTACCACCCGCTGCTTGTAATAATCAACAAGATTTTTCTCGTGAGTAACAACAATAACTGTTTTTCCGAGCTTATTTATTTTCACAAGAAGACTCATAATCTCAAGAGACATTTTCGGGTCTATATTGCCTGTTGGCTCATCGGCAATAATTACCCTCGGATTATTGGCAAGAGCGCGCGCGAGAGCAACTCTTTGCTGTTCTCCGCCCGATATTTCATTTGGGAAAGAATCCTGTTTTCCCGAAAGATTTACCGTATTTAAAATCGCAGGTACGCGGCGCGATATTTTTTTCTGCGGAGTTCCGACAACCTCCATAGCAAAAGCAACATTTTCGTATACTGTTTTCTTTGGAAAAAGTCTGAAATCCTGAAATACAACACCAAGTTCACGACGGTAAAACGGAACCTTAAAATTTGACAAGGTAGACAAATTATAGTCACCGACAGTCAGTTTTCCCGAACTTATCTTTTCTTCTCGGAGAAGGAGCTTCATAAGAGTTGTCTTTCCGGCGCCCGAGTGTCCGACAATAAAAACAAATTCTCCCTCGTCAATATGCAAATTAATTCCTTTTAAAGCCATTGTCCCATTTGGGTATGCTTTTTTTACATTTACAAAATCAATCATAAAAACCTTTCCTAAACAAGAACCCGGCATCATACAAAACACAAATAAATATAGTATTTGTATATACAGTACAAATTCATCTCAAAAACATCCTCTAAAATGACAATTATTCACATTATTTCTTTGTTTTTGTGCTTGCCGTTCATAAAATATATCAGGGACATAACACGCCGAACGCGACATGCCGTCCCTGTTTATATTTGATTTTGTTTCTTTTTCAATCAATACTTAACAGGCTTTGTGGTAAGATAACGTTTGACCATAAGTGCAACTTTAAATGTAATTGCATGATCAAATTCTCTGAGATCGAGACCGGTCAGCTTGCGTATTTTTTCAAGTCTGTACACAAGAGTATTGCGGTGTACAAAAAGCTTTCTGGAGGTTTCGGATACGTTAAGGTTGTTTTCAAAAAAGCACTGTATTGTCATCAACGTCTCGCGGTCAAGAGAATCGAGCGAACCGTTTTTGAATACTTCCTGAAGAAACATTTCGCAAAGTGTAGTCGGAAGCTGATATATAAGTCTTCCTATTCCGAGATTCTCGTAGCTGATTATATTCTTTTCGGTATCGAAAACCTTGCCGACCTCAAATGCAACTTGAGCTTCCTTATATGATCTGGCGAGATCCTTTATGTTATCAACAACCGTTCCTATGCCGATTGAGACTTTGACATAAAATTCGGAATTGAGAGTATCCGCAATACTTTTTGCAATTTTTTCAATTTCTTTTATGTCGGTATTGGGCTTTACTTCCTTGACAAGAACGATATCCTGTTCTCCTGTCGAAATCACATAGTCCTTGTTTTTGTCAGGGAAAATATTCTGTATCATATCGTATGACAAAAC
>JAZODB010000118.1:0-6169 GCA_045596785.1 Eubacteriales bacterium | reverse complement strand
CTTATCGTACTCAATCGTGTATAATAAAATAGATTAATTATGGCAAAATCTCAATCACATATTTTTATCTCCATTCAGGCGGTACAACTATATGAAGCATTTTTCAAATAAAATAATCTCTCTGCTTACAGCGGCACTTATTTTAACTCTTCCCCTCGTCGGATGCGGAGCAAATATCGAAAATTACAAAACATTCTCTTATTCCGCACTCGATACAGTGACGACAATTAAAATTTCCCAAAACGGAGAGAGTGGAAAATCCCTGTCAGATGAATACATCACATCGGTGTCTGAGGGATGTGCCGATATTCTTTCAGACCTTGACCTCGCGCTGTCTGATCACAACGAAAACAGCGAGGTATACGCGCTGAACAGCAATGTAAACATTCTGATATCCGAAAACGAAGCTCTGTTTTCAATTCTTGAAACCGCATATACCATCTCAAAGCTGACCGACGGTGCATACGACTGCACCGCAGGGGCCTTAACCGAGCTGTGGAACTTCGAAGGGCACGGCCCCGTTCCGTCAAATGAGGAAATTGCGGAAGCCTTGACTCATGTCGGCATGGAAAAATTCGAAATATCGGATAAAACCATAAAAAAACTTGACGAAAATGCAAAAATCAACTTTGACGTAATCGAAAAAGGTGTTGCCGCACAGCAAATTTTGGAATACATATCTCAAACGGATGTCTCCTGCGGTGTTGTGGCTGTCGGAAATACTGTCGGTGTTTTCGGAGCCAAATCAAAGCATGACACATTTAAGCTTGGCATAAAAGATCCCGACGGAGCGCTCCTTGGGTATATGTACATTGCCTCCGGATTTGTCGCAACAGCAGGAGACCGCGACTTATTCTATGAAGAAGGCGAAAATAAATACCACAACATTATAAATCCCAAAACAGGCATACCTGCCGACAACGGACTTCGAGAGGTCGTTGTTTACACAGCAAACGGCGCTTCTGCCGCCGCGCTTTCCAACGCACTTTTCGTGCTCGGCACAGAAAAATCACTGTCGCTTTATGAAGACGGTTCCCTGAATTTTGAGGCAATATTCGTAACGGATTCCGGCGAAATAATTACAACCCCCGGAATAACGGAAAAAATATTCGAACCGCAATCGAAAGTGTATAAGCTTTCCGCGACAGACGAAAAAAATAAATAAAAAGGAATACCGCGCAATAAAATGGCTGATAAATATATTGAATCTAAAAGAATCGATGACGATGTAGCTCAGGAGCTTGCCATCTCCGAAAAAATCGCTATGCTTCACGAAAAAAATGGCAGAATCGGAGAAAATGCCCCGAAATATTTCGTGCAAACCTTCGGCTGTCAACAAAATGAGGCTGACAGCGAGCGGCTGAGCGGACTTTGCGCCGCAATGGGGTATGTAAAAACCGACTCCCCCGATAAAGCGGAGCTTATTCTTGTAAACACCTGCGCTGTGCGCGAGCATGCCGAAAAAAAAGCTCTCTCGATAATCGGGCAGTATAAGCACATTAAAGATGCAAATTCGGCAACAATAATAGGCGTCGGCGGATGTATGGTAACGCAAAAATCACGTGCGGACAAGCTGAAACGCAGTTATCCTTATGTCTCATTCACTTTTGATACAGCTGCAATTCACACCCTGCCATCCCTCGTTCTGAACTCGCTCACGGGAGGAAGCCGCAAATTCGTTCTGAGCGACAAATGGGAAATCAACGAGGGCGTGCCTATATACAGGGAATCAAAGCATATGGCGTGGCTGTCCATCATGTACGGCTGCAACAATTTCTGCTCATACTGTATCGTTCCATACGTGCGCGGCCGCGAAAGAAGCCGTTCTGCCGATAATATAATCGAAGAAGCGAAAAAGCTTATTGCCGACGGTGCACGCGATATAACACTCCTCGGTCAGAACGTAAACTCTTATAACGGAGGAAACGGATGTGATATTGCGGAGCTTATGCACAAAATCTGCGCTCTTGACGGAGATTTCCGGCTAAGATTCATGACAAGCCATCCGAAAGATGCCTCTGACAGACTGATAGAAGCTATGGCATCCGAAGAAAAAATCGTAAAGCATTTTCATCTGCCGATTCAGTCAGGCTCAGACCGTATTCTCTCGGTGATGAACCGCAAATACAGCACCTCCGAATATCTTGAAAAAATCGAAAAGCTGAAGGAAGCCGTACCCGACGTCTCAATCACGTCAGATATAATCGTCGGTTTTCCCGGAGAGACGGAGGAGGATTTCTGCGGTACCCTCGACATTCTCGAAAAAGTACGCTATGATATGATTTTCTCGTTCATATACTCTCCGCGAAGCGGAACTCCCGCCGCAGAAATGGACAATCAAATTCCGCATGAGGTATCAACCGAACGCTTTGAGCGTATGCTTGCACTGCAAAACAAAATCTCAGACGAGCGGAACGCGCGATTTTCGGGAAAGGCTATGCGTGTGCTTGTCGATGATGTGAGCAAAAGCGACACAAACATGCTGACAGGCAGAGGCGACTGCGTGCGTCCCGTACATTTTGCGGGAGATACATCCCTTATCGGACAATTTGTCAATGTAAAAATCACACGCCCATCAACCTTCTGTCTTGAGGGCGAGCTTATATAATTTATATCTGAAAGGAATCAAAAAATGGAAGAAACACTCACAACCGAAATGAAGCAGCTTATCGCCGCGCTCGGTGCACTTGTAAAGGCAGACCCGAGATGTACCGCCATTGAGCAGGCAATTGAAGAATACGAACACTCCGAAGAGCTTAATCGACTTATAGCGGAATATAACGCCCAGCAGAATCTTCTCTCCGATACTTTTGCGAAGCAGGGCGAGGAAATCACCGACGAGCTCAAAAAATCAGTTCAAGAGAGAATAGATGCACTGTACAACGAGATAACCGAGCACCCCGTATATACAGCTTATATTGAAGCTAAGGAATCTTTTGATGCACTCACAAGCGAAATTTACGGAGAGCTTCAATTTGTTATAACCGGCACCCGTCCCTGCTCCCACAATTGCGGCTCATGCCACAGCGACTGCGGACACGAGCATTAATTTTAATATTCCACAAAATTTATAATAAACGCAAAAGAGGTACGTTTCATGACTCCGATGATGCTTCAATACTTTGAAATAAAAAATAACTATAAGGATTTTATCCTGTTTTATCGTCTCGGGGATTTTTATGAAATGTTTTTTGAAGATGCACAGATTGCCTCGGCTGAGCTTGACCTCACGCTAACGGGACGAGATTGCGGCGAAAACGAGCGTGCTCCAATGTGCGGAGTTCCGTATCATTCGTGCGAGCCGTATATCGGAAAGCTTATAGAAAAAGGATACAAGGTTGCAATATGTGAGCAAACGGAAGACCCAAAAGCCACCAAAAATATTGTGCGCCGCGAGGTAATCCGTGTAATAACTCCCGGTACCGTTATTGAAACAGACCTTTTAAACGACAAGGCTAACAACTATTTTGCAACAATTTTCTTTGACGGAAACTCTATCGGGGTATGCTTTGCGGATATCTCCACAGCATACATTGCCGCAACCTCATTCCGCGGCAATAACTCGGAGAGCGCTCTTATCAACGAGCTCTCCACATACCGTCCCAAAGAAATAATAATGTCATCCTCGGCAAAGTCATTGCCAAAAGTTTCCGAGCACATCAAAACACGTATGGAAGCAGTGCTCACCGAATCCGTTCCGAGATTTTTTGATGAAGATTCCTCCATTGAGAGAGTCGAAGCTCAGTTTGGACTTGACATTGTTGCGGGAAATCCGCGCTCCGCACTCATTGCGGCAGGAGCGGCGCTTAAATATATTTCAGACACACAAAAATGCGATATATCTTACATCAAAAAACTGACAATTTATGAGACGTCGCAGTTTCTTGAAATGGATATGGCGACACGCCGAAATCTTGAGCTTTGCGAAACAATGCTCACCAAGGACAAAAAAGGCTCTCTCCTCTGGGTGCTTGACAAAACAAACACATCAATGGGCGCACGGCTTCTTCGCCATTGGATAGAACACCCCCTGACAAACGTCTCGCAAATTCTGAGGCGTCAGCAGGCTGTCAGTGAGCTTTACGGCAACTTTGTTTTACGTGAAGAGCTGCGCCAAATGCTCTCTCCCGTTTTGGACCTTGAACGTCTCATTACAAAAGTAACATACAAAACCGCGGGCGGACGTGATTTGCGAGCTATTTTTCAAACCGCAGAGGTCATCCCGAAAATCAGAGAAATGCTCGCAAACATAAAAAGCGGAGAGCTATTCGACATTTACAATGAGCTTGACGAATTATGCGATGTCTGCGCTCTTATAGATGAGTCTATCGACGACAATCCTCCTTTTATGGTGCGCGAAGGCGGCATTATAAAAACCGGATACAACGAAGAGGTAGATAAGCTTCGTTATGTTATGTCAAACGGAAAGGATTGGTTAAAATCCGTTGAGGCTGCCGAGCGCGAAAGAATCGGAATCAAAAATTTAAAAATCGGATACAACCGCGTTTTCGGGTACTACATAGAGCTTCCCCGCTCCGCCGCAGATCAAATTCCTCCGGAATATATAAGAAAACAAACTCTTTCCGACAAGGAGCGCTATATAACGGATGAGCTGAAGGAAATGGAAGCCACTCTTCTCGGGGCAGACGACAAGCTTAAAGCTCTCGAATACAATATTTTTGTGGAAATACGAGATGCCGTTGAGCGCGAATCTATAAGAATCCGCAAAAGTGCACAGCTTCTTGCAAAACTCGATGTATTCATATCCCTCGCGGAATGTGCATCGCAAAACTCATATGTATGTCCCACGATTGACCTCGGAGATGTAATCGACATTAAAAACGGACGTCATCCTGTCGTCGAACGATTTGTGTCCGATTCGTATTTCGTACCGAATGATACCTATCTCGATACGTCGGACAACTGCCTTATGCCGATTACAGGTCCCAACATGGCGGGTAAATCAACGTACATGCGCCAAAATGCGCTGATAGTATTGATGGCACAGATAGGCTCTTTTGTCCCGGCATCTGCCGCAAGAATCGGAATAGTTGACAAGCTGTTCACAAGAGTAGGTGCTTCCGATGATCTCGCCTCCGGTCAGTCCACATTCATGCTTGAAATGCGCGAGGTGGCATACATACTGAACAACGCCACAAGACGCAGCTTCATAATTTACGATGAAATCGGGCGCGGAACATCGACATATGACGGAATGAGCATAGCCCGAGCAGTTGCGGAATACACGGTAGGCAAAAAAATCGGTGCAAAAACCATGTTCGCAACACACTATCACGAGCTCACATCCCTTGAAAATGAAATCAAAGGTGTGGTAAACTATAATATTGCCGCAAAAAAACGCGGAGAGGATATTACATTTTTGCGAAAAATAGTGCGCGGTCCCACCGACGACAGCTACGGAATCGAGGTGGCACGTCTCGCCGGAGTCCCCGGAGAAATCACACGTCATGCGCGCGAAATACTATCCTCTCTTGAAAAAAACGGCAAGGAAAATCCAAACAAATCGCCTAAAAATCGGGAAAGCGAACTCGAAAATATAAACATGAGCTTCGGTGATATTGCCGCAGAAGAAATTAAAGACAGACTCTCAAAAATCGATATCAACACCTTGACTCCCATTGAGGCACTAAACCTAATATACGAACTCAAAAAACTTCTGTAATATCTGAAAGGGTCATATTATGGATGAGCAAATATCCGATTCTTTAAAGTATAAAGAGGACTATCTGAAAGGCTTATACGACGTAATCGAAACACGCAGAGCGGAATGTGATATTATAAGAAACGAATACATTCCACCCGAAAAAGCCGCATCTGCCCGAGAGCGCTATCGCCGCGATTTTAAGGAAATGCTCGGTTGGCCGCTCACCGAATATGACAAGCTCAAAAAAACGGAAAAAGAAGCTGAGGGCGCACAAACATTCTTCAATGCCGCAGGAGTTCCAAGCAACCTCAAATACCGTACATTCGAAGGCAAACACGAGTTTGGGCTTGATGATGCCGGATTTGATTTTATTTACAAATATATTTGATTGGATTTAGTATAAGCTATGGGTAAGATTAATATACTCGGCTTTGATGTGGCAAACATGATTGCCGCAGGCGAAGTCGTAGACCGTCCCGCCTCTGTTGTTAAGGAGCTTCTTGA
>JAZODB010000117.1:0-3828 GCA_045596785.1 Eubacteriales bacterium | reverse complement strand
GGTCCCGAAATGAGAGGCGGAACATCAAACTGCACAGTAGTAATATCCGACGAGGAAATCGGTTCCCCCTCTGTCACCTCTCCCGACATCGCAGTTGTAATGAATCTTCCCTCTTTTGATAAATTCGAGCCAAAGGTTTCGGCAGGCGGAATCCTCTTCTGCGACTCCACGCTTATTGACAAGAAAACTGCACGCACCGATATCAAATCGATATATATTCCCACAACCGCACTAGCAAACGACGAAAATCTCTCGGGATTTGCAAATGTAATTATGCTCGGTCAGCTTATAAAAGTCACCAAACTCTTTGATTTTGAAGAATTTAAGGATTACTTAATTTCCGGTATTCCCGAAACAAAGGCAGCGCTGATTGAAAAAAACAAAAAAGCACTTTCAATCGGATTCGAATATTGAATTTAAACCTCCGGAATCGGTAATGATTTTCCGGAGGTTTAATTAAATTAAACAGGAGAGCTTATGATACGCAAAGCAGTACCAAACGACTTAGACAAAATTGAAGAAATATACATGGCAATTCACACGGAAGAAGAAAAAGGACTCAATTATATCGGTTGGAACCGCGCGGTGTATCCGACAAGGAAAACCGCAGAAATCGCTCTCACAAGGGGAGATATTTTCGTATATGAAGTTGAAGGAATAGTGGTTGCATCCGCTATCATCAATCAAATTCAGGTTCCCGAATACGCAGACTGTCCGTGGGAGTACACAGCAAATGATGATGAAGTGATGGTACTTCACACACTGACAGTAGCTCCGATGTACAGCGGTCGTGGAATAGGAAGCTCGTTCGTTGATTTTTATGAAAAGTACGCTTCTGAAAACGGATGTAGTATTCTCAGAATGGATACAAACGAAAAAAACCTCAATGCCAGAAAACTTTACGCTAAGCTCGGATATAAAGAATCCGGAATTGTACTGTGCGAATTTAACGGAATACCGAATGTGCGGCTTGTTTGTCTTGAAAAAAAACTGTAATTCAGAATTATTTAAAAAGTTCTACAAATTAAAATCTCCGAATATGATATATCAGAATTAAAAGTATCACCAAAATGGAGGTTTTCATGTTTATATGTACAGTTCGTGCAAACACACTTAAGTTCTTCGCCGTAATAGCCGTCTCCATCATAGCACTGTGCACCATTATCCTTTCAATTCCCGAATATAATCCCGTATCACCGAAATCCATTGCCGCTTCTGCGGAAAAATACAATTATGATAAAATCAAAACCGGTGACGATATCGTAAGTTTTCTTGCACAGTTCGGCTGGGAGGTTGAGCCGACTCCGCTCGAGGAGGTAAAAATCAAAATTCCCGCAGAATTTGACAAGGTAATGAACGCCTATAACGAGCTTCAGCGAAATCAAGGTCTTGATTTGTCAAAATATCGCGGACGTGAGGTCACGAGATATACATATCGGGTAACGAACTATCCTGACTATAAGGGCAGCGTTATGGCAAACGTAATAATATACAAAAAACGAGTAATCGGAGGAGATATCTGCTCCACAGACGTCACCGGATTTATTTACGGATTTGCCGGCAACAGCAAAGCGAAATAACTTCCGACAAATAATTTTCATGCATAAAATCAAAAAATCCCCTTGAGGCAATCTCATGAAACATTAAAATTTCATGTCTGCCGCAAGGGGATTTTTAACGAGCTCAGCAGTATCGGTATTTCTTTTGCTATTCGTTTTCGGAATCAGCCAAAAGCATAAACCAGAAGCAACTTCCCTTTCCGATTTTACTGTTAACTCCAAATTCGGCGCCGTGAAGAAGAAGAATATTCTTTACAATAGACAATCCGAGTCCTGTACCCATATCCGCTCTCTTGTGAAAATCATGGGCTTTGTAATAGCGTTCCCATACAAGCGGAAGATCCTCCTCTGCGATACCGACACCTGTATCAATAACCTCAATCATAACATATTTTGAGGTACCGCGCTGCTTGGTGCTCTGCCTTATAACAACTTTTTTATCTTCACCGGTGTAATTTATCGCATTATTTATCAAGTTATATATAACCTGTAAAATTCTGCTCTCATCCGCATTGACAAAAATATCACACTCGGAATCAAATGTTATGTCATATCCATCGCGCGCTTTAAGCTTTGCATACCGCTCAATCGTCGTTCGAACCGTATCCGTCAAATTAAACCGAGAGCGATTTAAAGTCTGTACACCGCCCTGATATTTTGAAACATCAAGCATATCATTAACAAGAGATGTGAGACGGTTAGTTTCATCTATTACAATCTGCATGTTTTCCGGAGTTGCCTCTCCCGGAAGATCGCGCATTGCCTCGGTATACCCAGCTATCATTGTAAGAGGAGTACGAAGATCGTGCGACACATTCGCGATAAGGTCTTTTTGCATCCTATCAAGTTTTGATAGCTCGTATGCCGCGCGGTTGAGCGTCGCCGAGAGATTGGATGTTTCCTCGCAATTTCCACCATCAAAATTAACATTGTAATTTCCGAGTGCAAGCTTTGACGCCTCATCGCTCATCTCTTTGATGGGCTTTGATATTCTGCTCGATAAAAATGCAGATAATACGATTCCGACTATAAGCAAAACTATGCTGATAAAAACAAGCTGCAGTCTCAGGGTTTTTACAGTCGAATCAAGCGGCATAAGTTCGGTATTCAGTATAAAAAGAAGCTCTTCATTACTTCTTTTGACAAGTTTTGCATGAACAACGTTTTCACCTGAGTCCAACTCTCCGCTCGTCTGACCGCCGAATACCGAAGAAAGCGATATTCTCTCTTGACATTCTCCGCCATCTGCTGAAGCCCTATTGTATAAACGATTCACAAGATCATCCGAACGAATGTTATGAATAAAGCAGAACGAGTTAACATGATTTTCCGTAATCGTTTCTCCGTAACGTCCGAATATTGATTTGGTAATCCTGTAAACCGATATGCAAATTGTGTATTTTTTTGCCGCCTTGCCGGCAATCGCTTCAATTAACTCCACATTATCGTCGTTTTCCGAAATTTCCGAGATGCCCTCGGCAAGCTCATCGGCGCAATTTTGAAGATCACGCATTTTCAGATTCTTATATATATCGTCAAGTAAAAAAGATTGAAAAAGCCACAAAAGCATAACAACAATCAATGCAAACAATGCAAACGCCATAAGAATCCTTGCGCGAAGGCTGATATTTTTCTCAAAATGTTTATTTTTCCGCATCAAAACGATATCCGACTCCTCTCAGAGTTACAATATAATCGGCATATTTTCCAAGACTTTTTCTTAACAATTTTATATGAGTATCAAGAGTTCTGTCATCACCGAAGTAATCGTATCCCCAAACCTCGCATATGAGCTTTTCTCTTGTAAGCGCAATATTTTTATTTTTAAGCATATAGAAAAACAAATCATATTCTTTAGGCGTCATCTCTGCGCGCTCTCCATCGACATATACGATTCGCGCTGTGAGGTCAGCTTTAAGCCCTCCGTTTGCAAGAGACACAATTTCGTTCTTAGGCAATTCTTTATCAATACTTTCAGCAAAGCGATTAGTGGCACGCTTCATAACCGCGTCAACTCTCAGCATAAGCTCCTTTGGCGAAAACGGCTTTACAACATAGTCATCTATCCCAAGCTCAAAGCCATTTATTTTGTCATATTCCTCGCCTCTTGCAGAAAGCATAATAACGGGAATATCCTTGATTTTCTTTATCTCCTTGCAGGCGGAAAAGCCGTCAAGTCTTGGCATCATAATGTCCATTACGATAACGTCAAAGTTCTGAGCCTTTACCTTCTCAACAGCATCCATGCCGTCAATCGCCTCCGAAACGG
>JAZODB010000116.1:0-3980 GCA_045596785.1 Eubacteriales bacterium | reverse complement strand
CAACTCCTTGGCTCACAGAACGCCATGGCTACGATCCGACTTATCGGGGGAAACATGTGATATAATGTAAGAAAAAAGGGAACGGAGCGGGAGAAATGCTGTCAATAACACACTCCGCCGCCACGTACGGCGCGGACGGATACGAGGTCACAATCGAAT
Source organism: Eubacteriales bacterium (assembly GCA_045596785.1). Lineage (GTDB taxonomy): Bacteria > Bacillota > Clostridia > Oscillospirales > CAG-272 > UMGS1696. The sequence goes on along the minus strand of JAZODB010000116.1, from coordinate 3,821 downwards.
GTGCAATAAAGCGAGGGCTTCCGTCATTTGAATTAGTCGGGCTGCCCGACGCCGCAATACGGGAATCGGAGAAGCGGCTGTACATGGGAAGCGAGAACTGTGGGATACCTCTGCCGCAATCTGAAATCACGGTAAACCTTGCTCCCGCAGCCAAACGGAAAGAGGGCACCGCGCTTGAGCTTGCTATTATCGTTGCAATATATAAAGGATGCGGAATCGTGAACTGCGATACCGACGACATGTGCTTTATAGGCGAGATTTCGTTTTCCGGAGATATCCGCCCTGTGCGCGGAGTGCTCGGAATGACCCTCGCCGCAATCGACAGCGGCAGAAATAAAATATTCGTGCCTGCGGAAAATCTCCGCGAAGCTTCCGTCGCCTATCGCGAAGGAATTTCCATATACGGAGTGAGCAGCCTCACTCAAATTGTCGCCCACCTCAGAGGCGAAGAACAAATCACGCCGGCTGAGGCAAATCCGTACGAGGCTCTTGAAAATTACGTCGGCGGAGAGGATTTCTCGCAAATCAAAGGTCAGTACCGCGCCAAACGCGCCATGATTACCGCCGCAGCCGGAGGTCACAATATTCTCCTCATCGGTCCTCCCGGCTCCGGAAAGTCTATGCTCGCAAAGAGACTGCCGACCATTCTTCCGCGAATGAGCTACGAGGAAGCTCTCGAGGCTACGAAAATCCACTCCTGCGCCGGACTGCTGAACGAAGAACTTCCTTTCGTTCTCAAACGTCCTTTCCGCTCACCGCACCATTCAATGAGCACAGTCTCGCTCGTCGGCGGCGGAAAAATCCCTCAGCCGGGCGAAATTTCGCTTTCGCATAACGGCGTGCTGTTCCTCGACGAGTTTCCGGAATTCAATAAGGATGCAATCGAAGCTCTCAGGCAGCCGCTTGAAGACAAAAAAGTGACTATCACCCGCGCCGCAGGGAGAATCACTTATCCGTCGTCGTTTATGCTTGTGTGCGCCATGAATCCGTGCAAATGCGGCTACTACGGAAGCCGAAACGGCAAGTGCACCTGCAAGCCCACCGATATCCGCAATTACCTCGCAAAAATCAGCGGTCCCATGCTCGACAGAATCGACATTCAGGTGGAGATGCCCGAGCTTTCGTTCGCCGAGCTTTCGTCAGATACTCCGTCGGAGCACTCTTCGGAAATTCGCGCGCGCGTCGAAGCTGCACGTGAGATTTCTCGCGAAAGATTCCGCCGCGCAGGCTTCAAGGATTGGGCGACACGCTCAAACGCACTTATGATGTCCGACGAGCTGCGTGAATTTTGCGCCCTCGACGAGAGCTGCACCGCGATAATGCAAAGCGTTTTTGAAAAAACATCACTGTCTGCGCGCGGATACGACAGAATCCTCCGCGTCGCACGCACTCTCTGTGACCTTGATGCCGCCTCAAACGGATTCACCGAAGATGAAGGCATCATCGGTGGGCGTATCAAAAAACGCCACATCACCGAAGCTGTTCAAATGCGCATTCTCGACCGAAAGTATTGGTAATCCACTTACATGAAAGCGGCTCGCCCGTCTCTCAAAAATCCGCACTCGGTCAAGCTCAGTCGTAAATTCTCACGGTACAGCCCGAAAATTTGTCCGTATCAACCGAGATTTTGTTTTCTCCGTCACGGAGGTACTCCGTCACGTCAAGCTCGTACGGCATAAAGATTATCCGCCCCGCTTTTTCTCCGTTCACAAAGACATCGGCGGCACGGGAAATATCCGCAAAACAAAGAACCGCGCGCCGTCCTGTGCCCGAGCGATAATCGAAAGTCATGCGCCCCTCCGTGAGCGCAGATATCTCCGACAACGAACATTCACTCTGTTCGCCGATGCGCGGCAGAGCGTTCGGATTCATGCCGATAATTTTCGCCGAATGCGGCAAAACCTCAATCGGGTATGAAAATCCGTCGTCGGCAAGAGAGCAGAAAATCGGCGTCACCTTTCCGCTGAGCGGCTCAAAGTCGTCAGCCTCGCACGAAATATCCGTGATAAGCCTGCCCGATATCCTTTCCATGCCCTCGTTTATCATAACAATAAAGTCACAGCCGCTTTTCGTAATTCGCGTAAAGCGGAGATTTCCACCCGTTTCTCCCTCGAAACGGGTGCTTTTTTTCACGTTTTTCGAGAGGTACGAGGCAAAGTCGCCGCCGCGGTACATCCGTCCGCCTCCCGTGACAAAACGACCGATTTTCGTAACGCTCTCGGCGTCAAGCCTGAGCCTGCTGTCAATCAAAAGAATATCGTAAGAATATCGGTCAATGCATATTCTGCCGTCGGAAATGCGCGCCTTATTCATCAAATCATAAACGGTGAGATAGTTGAATGTGTAACCGCCCTCGTAAAGCGGCTTCACGGGCGTGTACGGAACATGCTCCGACGTGCACAGCACCGCGCACACGGGGTTGTCGGTCCCCGACGAGTTGAGCCACGACATGCGCTTGATGTACGCGGAAATCAACTTATAGTCATCCCACAAAGCGCTGTATCTGCCCACATCGCAAGCACAGCTCGGCTCCGACAGGTAAAACGCATACGGCATTACAAGACTGCATCCGCGCGCAAACAGGAAGTTAAGGTGCCGCATCACTTCATCCGGAGTCAGCGCAGTGACATCCCCACACGCGCCGAAAACCTCGGCAGAGCTGCGGCTCAGTCCGTTATGCTTGGCGTAATCGGCGGCGAACTTCATCAGCTCGCTTTCCGCGCAAGGCGCGAATCGCGAAGCCACGCATCCGGGCACGTCAAAATGAGCGTATGCACCGACATTCGACGGCTGTCCCATCACGGCGATTCTGTGCTCACCGCACCACTTCGCAAGCGGAGCGTAATACGCACCGCTTATCCTCCGCTCCACCGCCTTGGCAAAAGCAAACTCCGCTTCGCGACGGATCTTCTTCTCTCTCGGCTCAAAGAACAGCGATGCAAGCATTTGCATGTCGCCTCCGTTCTCAAAAAAGTCCTCAAGCAGTCCGTAGCTCCACGGAATCGGCTCACGCACGAGCCGCGGAGCATCGGGCACATATCCGATAACCGTATCCCCGAAAAACTCGCCGAGTCTGCCGTAATACCTATCGAGCGTTCGGCGAAGAAGCGCATCTGCCGCCATAGGATTCAGAAAATCCACTCCGTTCGAATATCCGAGAACGAGGTTGTACTCCTCATACCCCTCCGCGCAGTCGAGCTTTGTATCGACAAGCTTCCCCTTTTCGTCAAAACGCACGTTGATTCGGTATAGAATCTCCTCGTTTTCGGGAACGGGAGCGTCTGAGAGAGCAGGATAAAGCCTCCGCGCCGCAAGTCTCGGCTCCGCTTTCAAAACAGCCTCGCACGCAAGCTCCCTGTCGCACAGCACCACAGACATGCGCCTTTTCTTAGCCGCGGATAGCGTGTGCGCCAAAAAATCAAAATATTCCTCTGACAAATACTCGCATCCGCTCATCTCTCCGCTCGGGCAGACAACAAATCCGTCAACTCCCTTTTTGTGAAAGTCGCTGATTTGTCTCTCAAGCTCTTCGGCTTGTAGCTCACCGTTCCAAACCCAAAACGGCATCTGCGTAAACGCCGTTTCGGGATTCTTCCAAATATCGCAAAAAATATCGTACATTTCTTATTTCCTCTGCAAATTCTTTAAGGTCGTTTTATTTAAATTATACCCCTGCCGCGCTAAAATTGCAAGCTCTTTTTTGCGGGGAAGCCCCCGCGGGCATCCGGGGTGGGATTTAGCGAAACTGAATTGCATGGTATCTGCCCACCCCACTGCGTTTCCTGCTCTTTTAAAGTCGGAGGCCAAGCGGTCTAGGAAGA
>JAZODB010000115.1:0-2403 GCA_045596785.1 Eubacteriales bacterium | reverse complement strand
AGGGCTTCCGAATCGACGAGAATGTGGCTTGCGTTGTAGGTTTCGCTGCCCTCAAACTGTTCGGGATGCTCGTCGAAGAATTTCTTTATTTCATCGTCGGTAACGCGGACTCTTTCAATTGCTTTCTGAATAGAGTAATTTGTGAGCATTTCTTCCTTTACGCGAGTGAGCTGTTCCTTGAATGCGGGCTCTCTTTCGTAGAGATTTTTCTGTGCATCCATGAGGAAGAGCTTGTTTGCGATAAGCTGTTCGAGAATCATTGCTCTGCCTTGCGGATTGTTGTAGTTCTGAGCTCTCTGTCCCATTCCTGCGAGAGCTGCTTCGATTTCGCTTGCCATAATCGGCTTTCCGCCGACTGAGGCAACGACTTTATCCTGCATGTTGTCCATGATTTGTTTTCGGAAAATTCAAATAGGAATTTCCGAGCCCCTTTCTACATTATATATTATAGCGGTTTTTGATTATCAAAACCGTTATCTCCAATAATTCCTCAGATGTGAGTTTATATGGAGCACACTTCAACTAATTATAGCAAATTTCACGGGCGGTTTCAAGGGGTATGCAGCATATAGTTATTTTTCTTTATTTTCGCAATATGTCGGGTATTTTTGCACGGTCCTCACTCGGTATCATCTGACGTCGGCTCTGAGTGCGGCAGATGGGGCGGCGAATCCTCCTTTTGCAGTTCTTTTCGGAGAGCTTCGGGGGAAATTCCGTAGTATTTTTTCACGGCGCAATAAAAATTTCCATATGATTTATAGCCTATACCGGCTGAAATTTCCTCAAGACTTATATCGGTTTGGAGGAGAGTTTTCGCAACCTCCATTCGCTGCTGCGTTACAAGGTCGGACAGAGAGCTTCCCATAAGCGTTTTGATTACCCTCTGCGTCTGGCTTCTGCTGAGGTTGAGCATTGACGCAATGTCATCAATGGAGATATTTTTTATATAATTTGTCGAAATGTAGCTGTCGATTGTGTAGCGGCGCCCCGACTCTTGGTCTACTGACTCCGAGTCGGTATTGTATTCGGCTTCACTTCCCTCGGGTGTTATCAGCTTGCAAAGGTCGATGAAAAACACGGACAGATATGCGCGCAGAAAATGCTTGCTGAGGTTATGCGGGATCTGAGCGGTACTTACCTCGCGAATCTTCTTGATATCACAGGAAAGCTCCTCTCCCGAAATTATTTTCGAAGAGGTTATGCATGATAAAATGTTGGTATAGTAATCCCTTTCGGAAAAAACACTGTCGTTTTTCTTGGGAGAGCTCGCAAGATTAAACATGATGTTGTAGTCGAGTACCGCTTCGCTTGTTTGGCGTATCAGGTGGGATTTGTTCGGAGGAATGATGATGGCATCTCCTTTTTTCAGTTTGAATACGTCTTTTCCGTTTTCCACCATATCAGCCGTTCCATCGCCGAGATAGTGAAATTCATAAAATGAATGATAATGAGAGTGCATGTTCCATGATTCAGACGGCATGAAAAAATTTGCGCTTGATGCAAAATCCACATGCAAATCCCCGATTTCGATTCCGAATATTTTAAAATTTTTGCCGAAAAACATACTGTTTACCCCCATACATTCTATATTGTGCTATTATTATAATATATATAAGACAATTAGTCATGTACTTTTTGTTAAAAAAAAATTATAATTTATCTATAGAAGTTTATATTATTTTCGGCGGAGGCTGGGAAGAAAAAAATGCTCAAAAGGGGGCGGATTTAAGAGGATTTTTAGGAGAGATGATATTTTTTAATTCATGGAAAGCGCAAAAAAACGGTAGGTGTAGTGCGGCAATAGTTACACGGTACCGAATAAACATAAGATTGGAGTAAAACAATGAAAAAAATTTTTGCTTTTGTTATAGCTGCAATGATGATAGCAACTCTTGCTCTCTCAGCAAGTGCAGTTAACGAAGAATCTGCAGGCGAAGGCGAAATCCTTCGCGGAACTCCCACAATAGACGGTGTTATCGACGATATATACGAGGGAAGCTTTGTATTTGACTCATTCGATTTCGCAAATGCAGAAGCTCAGGCGACTGTATGGAATGACGTTGGCGCAGATGCACACTCCGTTGCATACATGCTCTACGATGACAACTACCTTTATATTGCAGTAGAAACAACCGATAACGATATCAAAACAAAGGGCGAAGAGTGGGTTACCACAACCTACAACCCCTACGAGAACGACTGCGTTGAGCTTCGTCTCATCCTTGACAACACAAACTTCTTCAAATTAGGTGTTGACGCATACGGTTACGGCTGCTACACACTTCAGGAAGAATTCTTTGATATCACTACTACACAGTATAAGACAGTTATAGCTGAAGATAACAGCAGCTGGGTAGCTGAAATCGCTATTCCGGTTAACGACACAACAGCTAACTACCTCGA
>JAZODB010000114.1:0-8773 GCA_045596785.1 Eubacteriales bacterium | reverse complement strand
AAAAGAAAGGAAATCACAATGAAAAAGAAAGCTCTGTCAATCACGATTTACATCGCCGCTGTCATACTTCTCCTTGGTATCGTGTACTACGTAACTCTGCCGCCGATATCTGTTTATTCGGGCGCATTTTGGACATTTGTTCTGTTTATCGATGCGATAATTTTCGTATCATACTATGCAATCGGCTTTTTGTCGGGTAAAATCTTCACGGAAACCATACGCTTTCCGTCGGGAGTCATCGACATAAAAACAAGTATGAACGGAAGAAAAAACCGTTTTACCAAAGTACAGCTTTTCCTTACCGCACTTGTTGCGATTTTCCTGCTTATAGGCTCGATTGTATCCTCGGAGATATTCCGCGCGAAAACATACAGCTCACTGATAACGGTAAATGATGCCGATTTTTCGGAAATTCCCGAAACGGAATACGTATCCGATATTGCGCTTATGGATACTGCCTCCGCAAGAATAATCGGCGCGCGCACTCTCGGAACTCTGTCCGATCTCGTGTCGCAATACAATGTTTCCGACAGCTACACACAGATAGCACTTTTGAAGGACAGCGGAAAAACCGCTCATCCGTACAAGGTTGCTCCGCTTGAATACGCCTCGTTCTTTAAATGGCTTGTAAACGGAAAGTCCGGTATCCCCGGATACGTAAAGGTGGATGCGGTAGAATTTGATGCCGAGTTTGTACGCCTTTCGGGCGACTATATAAAATACAGCCCCTCCGCGTACCTCTCCACCGACCTCATGCGTGCGCTCAGATTTGCATACCCCTCAGCAATCTTCGGAAGCGTATGCTTTGAAATTGACGACAGCGGTCATCCGTATTGGATTGCATCCGTAATGAAGCCGAATGCCGGACTTTTCGGAGCAATGGATGTCGATTACGTTGTAACCTTAGATGCATGCACCGGTGAGACCGCAAAATATTTGCCGGCAGAGTCTCCCGATTGGATTGATATTGTTTACTACGGAAATCTCATCTGCCAAAAGTACGATTGGTACGGTATGCTCCGCGGCGGCTATCTCAACTCCGCATTCAGTCAGACAAACTGCGTTGTCACAACCGACGATTTCGGCTACAAGATTATCGGAAATGACGTATATATTTTCACGGGTGTAACCTCCACCTCAAATGACGAGGCAAATATCGGCTTTATCCTCGCGAACAGCAGAACCGGCGAGTACAGATTTTACAGCGTTCCCGGTGCCGAGGAGTACAGCGCAATGGCTGCCGCCGAAGGCTCTGTACAACAGTACAGATACAAGGCGTCATTCCCGTCACTGATAAACGTCGGCGGAGAAGCCACATATATAATGGTTTTAAAGGATGCCTCGGGAATTGTAAAAATGTACTCTATGGTAAACGTGGAAAACTACAACATAGTTGTAACGAGCGACACACAGGATGATGTTTTCCAGAAATATAAGGCGGCTATCGCCTCAAGCGGCGGAAAGCACGACATATCCGCTCTCGAATCGGAAAAAATCACCGTTGACGATATCGTATATATCACACAGAACGGAAACACCTCGGTTTACATCAAATCGGGCGGCTACGTATTCGGCATGGCGTTCGATGAATCGGTGCTGTTCCTTAATGCGGGCGACGAAATCACCGTATACTATGTTTCAAAAAACAACGACGGAGTAACGCAAATCATAAGATTTGAAAAATAAAGAAAGCCGCAGGGACATTCAAGCAATGACATGTCTCTGCGGCTTTTCTCTATATATATTCAAGCGTTTGGAAAAATATTCCTCCGCGCGTTACTTACGGGCAAATTTTACATGCCGCCCACAGACATGATCGGTGAAATGGCGCGCATTTCTCCACTGTCGCCCAGATACATGAGCGAGACTGTTTTGATTCCGTTCGATGTCCCCACGTAAAGATTGGATTGCAGGACATTCAGCGTGTCTCCCACCCACCACGGCGAGTCCTCCGCCTTTACTCTGTATGCTACCGTACTCCAATTATCCCCCACCCTATCGGTAAAGGAAAGCGAGCTTCCGCTGTACACGAGTGCCCAATCCGCACCGTCAACCGACCTTTCAAGCTCAAACGAGGTCGAGTCAGACAGCGCAGACCAAGCAACCTGAAGTCTTGCTCCCGCAACGGGCGTTTCATAAACAAGGTCATACGGTGTACTTTCGGAATAGCACCCACTCAAAATATACGTCGGTGTGAAAAAGTCGGTATACCCTATAAACCGCTCTCCCGAATCTATAAGGGATTCGGCTTCGTTCGCGTAGCACGCAACTTCAATTCTGTATTTTATTGTATTGCCTTCAACAAATTTATTTGACACCATATAGTTTTTGCATTGGTAACCCGAATCGGTCACAGTCGATGTGCACTGCATGGTTTTATATACTCCGGCTACATTTGTTAAATACACGCAGGATATCCCGATAAGCTTCATATTTCTCGAAAGCAAATCGGAAAAGTTGAAATCAATGGTAGTCGTGTTCATAACCCTTACCCCTCCGCTTATGCTGTACTCAACCGTCGGGTCGGGAATATTCAAGCTGTCGGCATCCCTCTCCCACGTAAAGGTGTAGCTGTTGGCTGTGCTGCCGCCGTTTACCGAAATCGCCGTGTTACCGACAGTGATTGACTTTGATGTTCCGTAGGCAAAAGAAATTGTTGTATCGACAGGGGTTGTGGACTCAAGAGTTTTCGCCTCCGTTCCGTATCCGACACTCATTGAATATTTCAAGTTGTTTGAAACACTTGCTCCGATAGCCGGGCCGACGGTAAAGTACAGAAGCTCTCCGTCAGTGCTGACCCTAACAATAGAACTAATATTGTTAATTGTAATACTTCTTATAGATCTGAATAAGGTAGTCATATTTCACCCGTCAATCTGTGGAAAGAAGCACGAAAAGCTCACCATCACCAAGTGTATCGGGAAGACTCGTGCCATATCCGATATTTCTGACTATGCACGCTCCGGTTGAGTCGCTGCTCGCGGTAAGAGCTCCCGTCATTGTACCGCCTGATTTTTTCAAATACGCCGAGGCTGCATTTCCGCCGAGACTGTATGCATTCTGCGCCGTGTCAACCGTATTGAGAGCATCCACTGTACTTGTCACAATTCCGCAATAATCACGCTCAGCCCTTAAGTCTGTGATATATTGTGCCTCAATCGAAACGGCACTTTCCGGAACGGACACCGATGCAAATACCAAGTCGCGGAAGTTTTCACCGTTCTGAGGTGTGTATCCCGCATTATCGCTGAGAACCAAACTGAATTCTCCCGCCGCAAGATTGAGTCTGAGCATAATCTTGTATACCGAGCCTGGCGCAAGACTCAGAACCTCTTCGTTCTTCATCCATGCCATGTACCCGCGTGCCCACGCTATACCGGGAGAAACCCTTACCGAAAGCCCGTCTCCCGCACTTACAGCAAAGCTGTCCTCACCGAGAACGCCATCCTTGTAAAAGCACGAAATCATTTTCGCAAAAAATTCCGAATCGACAGCCTTATTTCCGCGAGGAAATCCCCCGACAGTTTCAGTTACCTCCGTCGAGTCGAACATTCCGCCATAGACGGATATTGATGTTTCTGCCATAATTTTCTCCTTAATTAAATTTTGATTTTCGCGCTATTTCAGAGCACGAATTTTTTTCACATATCTTACCTCATCGCCGAACGACGGATGAACGGACTTTCTTCCGTTCTCAAAAACAGTATCGACAGCGGTGAGGCGAAGTCCGAAAGCAAGCCCGAACTCATCGTCAGCCACATCGCAAACATCGCCGAGACTGTAATCAATTCCGTATCTCGGAAGTGCTTCCGAATCGCACTCGGCACCGACGCATACCGCTTCGGGATATTTCGCAAGGAGCTCCTCACCACGTCTCGTAAGTGCAGTCATGTATTCATCGGTGCTTGAAAAACCGCTCGGCGAGATATCTCCCGCTTTCTTGTAAATTTCCCGTTTTCTCCCACCGCCGCTTTTATCAACCGTCACCGAGATTCCGTCAGAGCCTTCAATATATGCGACATTTTTCATTTCTTCACTGTTTTTTTCAAAGACGAGCGAGGTTATATTTCCGAACGACGAGGAAAATACCGCTCTGTGCTCACCTGCATCGCCCTCAGTTGAGCGGTCCTGCCCCCTGACTATGCGAAACATCGGAATATTTGTCTCCGAATCAAGCCGTACAGTGTACGATGCTCCGTAAGGTCTGAGCACGGAGTAGAGCCAATCCGAAAGATTATCCCATTCAAAGCTGAGCGCGGCGGACTCCGATATCTCCGCTGAATCCTCTGCAACAGATATTCCGCAGCCCCTGAGATTTGCAATAACCGCAGACTGTACAGCTTCACTGACAGTCCCGATGTAACGCCCGCGCCCCGATATTACTCGGTCGGAGAGCATTATTTCAAGAAGATGACCGCCCATTTCGCAGTCCCCGTCATCAGTGATAAGATACTCCACTCTGCCGCATATTATCCCGCCATCCTCCGCTGTGCTTTTCACATACACAGCACGGGAAGCTCTGTCGAAGAGAGAACGCGGAAAATGAAGAGTAAATGTGCCTGCTTCAAAATACCGCTCCGACCATACAATTGATGTAAACTCCTCAATCGGTCCGTCAAGTATCGAAAAATCCTCATTAAGAAAATACATATCCATAGCTTGCCTCACAAACCGAAGTAAATCGGGGTGTACTCCACCTCGGCTTCAATGTATTCTCCGCCCGATGTGCAGAGCACCGACATCTGACATTCCCCCATCGGCAAATCGAAAAACACGCTGTCGCGTTCGAACGAGAAAAAACGCTCTCCGTTCAAATAAATGTTTTTCATTCTCGCCCTCGTGTCGATAATCAGCTCATCACCGTCATAAAGAGTAATCGGACATTTCACAAAATTATCTCCGCATTTTATTCCGGGATTTATAACATTTCCGCCCGATGCTCGTATTTTCGCCACAATTCCGCACTCTCCGTCTCCGTCGTTCTTCGCAGTCGTTTTATCGGACACACGATAAACGCCCGATACGGTTCCCGCTCCCGACATAAAGTTCAGCGGAAAAGTGAAAATCGGCACAGCATCGCGAAAACGTATCACCTCGGATTTTGTATCGCTGAAAAATACAGCAGGCGATATGAATTTAAGCGATACCTCAGTATAATCAGCAAAAGTCGCTCGAAAAAACTGCGCCTCATCGTACGGTATTACGGAAATTCGCCTGTTCACACCGTACATATGTATTTCAAGCTCTAAATCCTCCCTCGGATTCATCATTGAAACAATCCTGCGGCGCACCGAGTTTGCCGCCTCGCCGAGTACGCTTATCTCAAAGGTAAGTCCAAGCTCGCGCTCGGCAAACCTGCGCTTTTGTACATAACCTCCCTGAAGAATCGCGTATGGGTTCAGTTTCACGTCAAATCCCGTACAATCGAATCCCGAAAGTCCCCCCTCAACAAGCCTGCACTCACTGTTCGGTGATATTTCAAGGGTTTTGTTTCCCGAACTGAGCTTTATCATATAGTCCGTCATTGCCTGAAAATCGCCTCTCCTTCACGTTTGATTCGTCTCGCGGTACGATATGGCGAGCTGTCATCATCTCTCAGATAAATGTTTTGCGTAACGCTTCTTTGGGATGAGTCAGAGAAAGCTCCGCGCGGTACTTTGCCGGCCGAGTAAACGCTGTTCAAAGCATTTCCGACAAACGGCGCACCGCTCGTTATTCCCTCTGCAATACCGCGCGAAATCATCACACCCACCTCATCACGCATAAGTGCCGAGGGAGATGATATTTCAAAATATTCGCGCACCGCGGCATCGGTCTCCTCGGAAACCCGACGTACCGCTTCCACAACCTCAAATCCTGCCGATAGTATTCCTGCGGCAACTCCCGCCATCATATTGCGTCCAACTCCGCTCCAATCACCGTTGAACGCGGAGGCGGCGTTTCCCGATATCCCACGTACCGTACCGATTATATGAGAGCTGCCTGCCGCAATTCCGTCGGCAATTCTTGCGGCGGACTGCTCTCCCGCCTTATTCCATCCGACATCGGCAAAAGCGGCTACCGCGCGCTGTGCCGCTGTTTTCATATTCTCCGCCATTGAATTTGCCATTGCTCCCACCTGACGAAGAATACCTCCGAGAACTTCATTCATTGACGTGTCTATACCTGACGACGCAAAAGCCGAAGCCATTGAATTGTTGATTCTCAAGCCAAGCCGAGATACTTGCATTTCCACCGCCGCAACCGACGCCGCGAATGCCGCCGTGTCGAGCGATACACCTATCACAACCGATCCATCAGCCATAATAATCTCCTTTATTTTTAATCTTCTTCATATCCGCGTCGTATTCTGACTGCCGCTTTGGCACGTCGCAGACGCTTTCTCATTCCGTCATCCTCAACCGATGAAGTGTCAGCCATGCGGATTTCCATAACGCGAAGCAGCGGAGAGTCCGGCGGAAGCCTGCGAAGCAGAGCCATAAACTTCCACCAATGCATTTCCGCCGATGTAAGGTCTATCCCATACGCCTGCATGAATGATGCAAATATAAGCTCCGCGTCATATTCAAAATCAAAGCTCTGCTCTCCGTCTGCGCACCCATCATTCTCCGAAGCTCCGCAGAGGGCAAAGCGCATAATTTCGCGCATTAGTCCGAGGAGTGTCTCCTCACGCTTTCCCGATTCCTCAGGCAAAGGGATATCCCCAAGCACAAGCTTCACGGCAAGCCGTGATTTCATAGAAAAATCGGCTCTTTCATCGCTCATCAGTGTCACAAGCAAAATCCAACGTCTGAAATCAGTCATGACGGGGTAGATTTCTCCGCCGAAGCTTATCTCACAGGGAAGCGGATCGCACAAAATGGAATTTTTAATCATTTTCCGACAGCTGACAAAGATTCTATTCGGCTGAGATATCTCGACTCAACAGCCGCACGAAGATTTGCCAGCGCCTCCACCTGAGAATTTACGAACAAAATAAATTCAATATATGCGGTGGAATATTCTTCCGCGCTTAACTCATCTCCGCAGATTTCCTTGCCAAATCCCTCCCCGAACACAGTGTCGAAAAACTCCGCAATCATTTTGCAGTGACGCCTTATTATTTCGGCAGTTCCTCCGCCACCCATGTCGAGCAAATCCGCTTCTCCCCTGAGCTTTCCGAGAGCTTCGGTGAGCTTGTCCACACATTCGCATTCACTTACATCGAAGTGATATTCCCGCCCGCCGTAAATCCATATATGATTCATTCCCGAACCTCCTTAATTATTAGGCGTAAATACGCCGCTTGATTTAACGAAGGTGCCTCTTATGAGGTCTCCGACAGCCTTCATAGTACCCGTATAACACAAAGCATCCGTGCCTTTTCCGCACTCATCGGGAATCACCGAATAACTGCGGCGAACCGCATTGTAAACGCCCGTGGTTTCGGTTTCATCAAAAATATCGACACAGATAATGTCTACCCGCGCATCATCGCCGGTCAGCTCGCAATCAGTTATTGTTCTGATTTTCGAAATTACGGCATTACTCTTGTACACCTCAAGCTCATAGTCAATTACAGGTGCGTAACCGGTAACATCGGTTCTTTTGGTCGATTCATGAATATATCTTCTTTGATAGCTTACCGCATTTTTAGACTCGCTGAACTCGGTAAAGCCTTCCCCGACCTGCGACCATACAGGTGTCTCGTTTGTACCCGTATTCATGAAATGTTGGCGCTCAGCTCTTTTTACAATTGCCACTTTATTTACATCCTTTCAAAATTATACAACCTCAACGGATTGTTTTTTATAGTATTTGAGAATATATGCCGCACGATATTCTTCCGTTCCGTCTTCATAAATCGCAGATTTCGATGCAACGCTTTGCGCTTCCACCGACAAATCGCAGATATCCTCCGAAACGAATGTACATGGTGCCGCCTTTATGTATTCCGCGATTTCCCTGAAGAAATCTATCGCGGACAATCTGTCACCTATTGACTGACCATCACAGCGCAGACTCACCTCAAACGGAACGGCAATTATTTCTCCTCCGTTCACATAGGAGCGAATAACATTTTCTCCGCCGCTTTGCGAAACCATAGCGCATCCATCACGCCATACCTCCGGGATGAAGGTTTTCCCCTCCATCCCACTTAAATAGCGGCATATAATTTCGGGAATTTTAAAATCTTCCATAATTTACTCCGTTCTCCGCCGATACCTCAAAGCTTAATGTAATTATCCCCCAAGGCATAGCTCTTGTCTTCTGACGTACTGTCGGAATTTTCGAAATACACGTGAGCACTCTTTATCCAGTTGTCAAGGTCACTTGCTTTTGCCGCCTCAAACCACCGCGCACATGCACGCGGATGCTTTTTTTTGTTGAAGGTGCGGTTTGCATAGTAGCATTTCAAAGCGTAGTCTGCTGTATATCTGACCTCACCGTGCTCACCACTCCCCACCGCAGTACCTGACCGACAAAGCCGACCGGTATTGTATGGGACATAAGGCTCCGCAGACTTAAGTATTTCCCTTTCAAGAGTCCGCACAAGCCCCGGAAACTTTTTTCTGACAGAGGTGAGAATCCTTCCCACCTCCGAATTTACGGTGATTTTTACCACTATGCTCACCTCAGCTTCAATCTTGTGTATTCGATATCTCCGCGCCCGATAAAATACCCCGCCTCTGCTATGCGGAGAGTGCGCTCTTCCTCGCTTCCCGAACGAAGTACGCACATATCTCCCGCAGACGGCCTCGGGAAAACAGACTCATTTCCGTTTTCATCAAAG
>JAZODB010000113.1:0-4194 GCA_045596785.1 Eubacteriales bacterium | reverse complement strand
ATTTTTATTATAAGTATTATACATTTTTTATGTTTTTTCGTCAAGTGCTTTTTTGAAATTATTCTATTTTTTATGCATATTATTTAGTGTAAAGTTTTTCCAATATATATTCCGCAATACACCAAAAAATGCCGCCGTGTTCAAAAGAAAACGGCGGCGGACAAATGATATTTGCAAAGATTAATGAACGATATAACGCTCTGTATCCTTGTCGAAGAGATGAACTCTTGTCATATCGAAAGCAACATTGATGATATCGCCGGCTCTCGCTGTGGAACGAGCGGAAACGCGAGCAGTCATAGATGTTTCCTCCGATACAAGGTAGAGATAAATTTCAGCACCCATAAGCTCTGTAACCTCAACGTCTGTTTCAATTACGGAGTCAGACATAGCTCTGATAGAGGGAGCGTCATCATGGATACATTCGGGACGGATACCTGCAACAACTTCTTTTCCAATGTATTCCTTAACTGTGGGGTTGCTTGCCTTTTCAGCGGGCAACTTAAGGGAATTGGAACCGAACTTAATATATACATCCTCGCCTTTTTGCTCAAGCACACAGTTGATGAAGTTCATCTGAGGTGTGCCGATAAAGCCTGCAACGAAAAGGTTTACAGGATAATCGTAGAGGTTCTGAGGAGTATCAACCTGCTGAATGAGACCGTCTTTCATAACAACGATACGCGTAGCCATTGTCATAGCCTCTACCTGGTCGTGCGTTACGTATACGAATGTTGTACCGACTCTCTGGTGAATCTTTGTGAGCTCTGTTCTCATCGTTGCACGAAGCTTAGCATCGAGGTTGGAGAGAGGCTCATCGAGAAGGAATACTTTAGGATTACGCACGAGAGCACGTCCGAGAGCAACACGCTGTTTCTGACCGCCTGAAAGAGCCTTCGGCTTTCTGTCAAGGAGGTGAGTGATATCAAGAATACGGGCAGCTTCTTCTACACGGCGCTTGATTTCTTCTTTCGGAGTTTTACGGAGTTTAAGACCGAATGCCATGTTGTCAAATACTGACATATGCGGATAAAGAGCATAGTTCTGGAACACCATCGCGATGTCGCGATCCTTCGGAGCAACGTCATTTACAAGTCTGTCTCCGATAAAGAGTTCACCCTCTGTGATTTCTTCAAGACCGGCAATCATACGAAGAGTTGTGGTTTTTCCGCAACCGGAAGGACCAACGAGAATAAGGAATTCCTTGTCTTTAATTTCAAGACAAAAGTCACTTACAGCAGTAACTCCGCCGGGATATTTCTTATAAATGTGTTTCAGGGATAAGCTTGCCATTAATAAATCCTCCTTGGATATATGTACATAAAATTTAATCTAATATATTCTTAGCCTATATTAACCACATTATATTGTATCAAATTACACGCGATTTTTAAAGAGTTTTTTTTACCGAAATTTTATTTAATAGTTTGTGCATTATGTACAGTCCTGTAATTTCTCTTAACTTTACAATAAAATACAACCGGAGAATATCTCTAATTTTATTAGAAACACTATTGTAATACGCCTCACACACTGTAAATGTCATATATCCCGCATTGTAAGTCCTATACGTTTTTTTCTAAGGTCAACGGATTTGATTTTAACTTTAACTATATCTCCGACAGAAAGAACCTCCGACGGATGCTTGATATATCGATCGGCAATTTCCGAAATGTGGAGCAGTCCGTCCTGATGAACTCCGATATCGACAAACGCGCCAAAATCTATTACATTGCGCACGGTTCCCGTAAGAATCATTCCCTCCTCCAAATCCTCGATAGCCATTACGCGGTCACGCAGTACCGGAGGCGGAAGTGTGTCTCTTATATCTCGTCCGGGCTTTTCAAGCTCGTTTATAATATCGGTAAGTGTCATTTCACCGCATCCGATTTCCTCTGCAAGCTTTTTCATACCGTATGACGAAACCTCGGCATGTAATGATAATCCCCCACGCACGTCATCTTTCGTTTTGCCGAATTTCTCAAGCAAAGTCTTTGCCACACCGTAAGATTCGGGATGAACACCCGTATTATCGAAAATTTCCTCACCGCCCGGTATTCTGAGGAATCCCGCCGACTGTTCAAACGCCTTTGCACCGAAACGCGGAACCTTGAGTATATCACTGCGATGCAAAAACTCACCGTTCGCTTCACGGTACTTAACAATATTTTTAGCTGAGGATACATTTATTCCGGCAATATATGAGAGTAAAGAGTATGATGCGGTATTCACATCAACGCCCACCGAGTTTACGCAGTCCTCAACAACTCCCGAAAGTGCCTCGTCAAGTCTTGCGGGCTTCATGTCGTGCTGATACTGTCCAACCCCTATTGATTTTGGGTCTATTTTAACAAGCTCGGCAAGCGGATCCTGCAAACGTCTTGCAATTGAGACCGCACTTCTCTCTGTCACATCAAAATCCGGAAATTCCTCCGCCCCGAGCTCAGACGCGGAATACACCGACGCGCCTGCCTCCGAAACAATAATGTATTTGGTTTTTCCGCCAATCTCGCGCAGAGTATCGGCAATAAACATCTCGCTTTCACCCGAAGCGGTTCCGTTTCCGATTGCAACCACATCAACGCCATACTTCTCTATAAGATGCTTTACTACTCGCTTTGATTCCTCAATCTTCTCATGCGGCTTTGTCGGATATATCACTGCCGTATCAGCAACAGCACCTGTTTTCGTAACAACGGCAAGCTTACACCCTGTCCTGTAACCCGGATCATACCCGAGCACGGTTTTTCCTTTAAGAGGAGACTGCATAAGCAGATTCCGCAAATTCACAGAAAACAGCTTTATCGCGCCTTCTCCCGCAGAGTCCGTCATGGCATTTCTTATTTCTCTCTCAACCGACGGTGCGATAAGTCTGTCATATCCGTCTGTAATCGCCGCTGATACATGTTCAAAAGACGGGCTCTTGTAATTTGTTATAACCTCGGAGAAAAGATAATTCAAAATTATATCGCGTTCTATCTCAACCGAAACCGAAAGAGCATCCTCCTTTTCGCCTCGGTTTATTGCAAGAATACGGTGCGAAGGAATCTTCGCCAAAGGCTCGGAATACTCGTAATACTGCTCGTACACGGGGGCATCTGCCAGCTTTTTCGTAACGATTTTACCATATTTACCCGTCAATGCACGTATTTCTCTGCGGTAATCTGCATTATCGGATACATCCTCAGCAATAATGTCACGGGCGCCCGAAAGAGCCTCTTTCGCAGATGAAATACCATTTTCTTCATTTATGTATTTGTCTGCGGCTTCATTTATTGACGGCGAATACGATGCATCCTGCTTCATTAAAAGCTCTGCGAGCGGTTCAAGACCTCGTTCGCGCGCAACCGATGCCCTCGTTTTGCGTTTTGGTCTGAAAGGACGGTAAATATCGTCAACCTCTGTCACGGTTTCCGCAGAGTCTATTGCCGCATTAATCTCATCCGTAAGTTTTTCCTGCCCTGCGATAAGGGAGCGCACCTCATCCTTTCGTTTTTCAAGATTTCTCAAATATGTAAGTCTGTCAAGAATTGCTCTTATAACCTGATCGTCAAGTCCGCCTGTAACCTCTTTGCGATACCTCGCAACAAAAGGCACCGTGTTCCCCGCATCAAGAAGCTCAACCGTCGCATCAAGCTTGTCTTTCGGAATTTTAAGCTCCTTAGAAAGCCTTTCATTAATATCCATATCTACCTCACTGTCTCGTTTTATTGTATTCTTTAATTATCTCAATTTCCTTCGTATCAAGCTCCCGCCATTCTCCGCGCGAAAGATTACTGTCAAGTTCAAGTCCCGCGAATTTCACCCGTTCAAGATACGTAATTTCGCTCTCCACAGCATGAAACATGCGCTTTATTTGGTGATATTTGCCCTCGGTAACGGTAATCTCACCGCTGTTGTCTGCAAAAAGCAATACTGTGCACGGCTTTGACGTAAAGTCGGAAAGCTCAATCCCATGTTCAAGCTTCAATCTCATACTTTCGTCAAGCATCGGGAAGCACTTAAAACGGTATGTTTTCTCGCAGTGATGTCTCGGCGAGAGCAAATTATGAGCAGTCTCACCGTCATTTGTAATAAGCAGCAGCCCCATTGTATCTATATCAAGACGTCCGCACGGAAACATACCTATTTTTGAAAACTCGGGCGGCAAAAGCTTCATAACAGATTTCGGATCATCTTCGGTTGTACTTACAT
>JAZODB010000112.1:0-5932 GCA_045596785.1 Eubacteriales bacterium | reverse complement strand
AATACGATAGCGTTATTTTTGATCTTGACGGTACACTGTGGGATGCAACTCCGATTACTGCCGAAAGTTGGTCATATGTATTGAGTCGGCACCGCGAGGTACACCCGGCTGTAAATATAGATTGCGAAACAGTGCGTAAGTATATGGGACTTACGATAGAAGAGCTGTCGGGTATCATTTTTCCGAAGCTTGATTTCGAGACGGCATTTTCTCTTTTTATGGAGAGCTGTGAAGCTGAAAACAGGCTGATTGAAGAACGCTGTGGAAATTTGTACGAGGGGGTCCGCGAGACTCTCGCGATACTGAAAAATAAAAAAATCCGTCTTTTTGTTGTGAGCAACTGTCAGACGGGATATATTGAGGCGTTTATTAATGCTCACAGATTTGAAGGTTTTTTTGATGATTTTGAATCATCGGGTAACACGGGCAGACCAAAGGGTGACAATATACGCGATATTATAGTGCGCAACGGTATTGAATCGGCGGTATATGTTGGAGATACCGTAAGCGACCGCGACGGTGCGTGTGAAGCAGGTATTCCGTTTATATATGCGAAATACGGATTCGGTGAAAAGTACGGCAGAGGTAGAGTTAATGAATACAATATGTCGATAAGTAATCCGAGAGAGCTTGTCGGGATAATCGGAGGATAGTTATGCAGAAATCAAATTTTCACACTCACACAAAGTATTCAGATGGAAAAAATACTCCGCGTGAGATAGCGGAATATGCGATATCCATCGGATTTCATTCATTAGGCTTTTCCGACCACAGCTATTCCCCGAAGTGTATCAGCTATTGTATTGCGGAAGAAGCGGTGGCTGATTATTATGCCGAAATACGAAGTCTCGAAAAGGAGTATGAGGGGAGAATAAAAATATACGCAGGTATAGAGCTTGACTGTCAGTCTATGGCTCCGGAATATAATTACGATTATGTGATATCCTCTGTGCACAGCCTATGTAAAAACGGTATATGCTACGATATTGACCACACAGCAGAGGGTTTTGTCCGTATGGTTAATGAGGGCTTTAACGGAAGTTCCGTGGATATGTCAAAGGAGTACTTTGAGCGAGTTACGGAGCATATAATGCGGAATAAAACGGATATTGTCGGTCACTTCGATTTACCCACAAAGTTCGGGATGGCACCCGAGATGTCCGATAAGTATATTGACAGTGCTATTGAATCGCTGAGAGAGGTAATCAAGTATTGTAAGGTGTTTGAGCTGAATACGGGTGCTATTGCGCGAGGGATCAGAAAAGTTCCGTATCCCGCACCGTTTATTCTTGATGAAATCAAAAAACTCGGAGGCATGATAGTCGTTACTTCCGACTGCCACTATCGCGAGAGACTTACAGTATGGTTTGATGAAGCTGAGGAATATCTTAAATCGCATGGGTTTGTGAAAAATGACGCCGGAGTGCTGAACGAAAAAGTACACGGAATTGAGATTTGGGCATAAGTCTTTTCGTATATATTTTGCGATAAAATAACTTTTAATTTAGGAGAAGCATTTATGGCAAAACTGAAACTCGGAGTATTCGGTGCGGGATGCGGAGAGACAATGGTGCGCAGTATAATCGACAATACCGGAGCCGGTTGCTGTTTGCGACAAACACAAGTCGTCTTTGGATAAATGCAGAAAATGTTCCGAGGATTCCAGAATCTACGGTATTTCATATTATGAAAACTTTGAGGATTTCTTCAATCATGATATGGATGGAGTCGTTTTGGCGAATTACGCTCACGAGCACGCTGAATATGCTGTAAAATTTCGGAAATGTACGTCGAGAGCGAAGAAAAAAACACTAATTTGTGGAGGAAAATATGGATATATTTGAAATTTTAGCAAAGGTTGATCATACACTGCTTGCCGTGGGAGCAACTGTGGAGGACATAACGAAAATCTGCGATGACGGTATGAGGTATAGAACCGCATCGGTGTGCATACCTGCATCTTATGTTTGTTTTGCGAAAGAATATGTCTGCGGTAAGGTTGCTGTATGTACTGTAATCGGTTTCCCGAACGGATATTCGACAACTGACGCTAAGCTTTTCGAAACACATAAGGCGATAGACGACGGTGCTGACGAAATCGACATGGTAATTAATATCGGATGGCTCAAGGACAAACGCTACGACGATATCCTTGAAGAAATCAAGGCGGTGAAGAAGGCATGCGGTGATAAAGTTCTTAAAGTAATAATAGAGACATGCCTTCTTACAGATGAGGAAAAAATAAAAATGTGTGAGATAGTTTCCGAATCGGGCGCTGACTATATCAAAACCTCGACCGGTTTTTCAACGGGAGGCGCAACATTCGACGATATAAAGCTGTTTAAGGCGCACGTAGCTCCGCACGTAAAAATAAAAGCGGCGGGAGGGATTTCTTCCGTCGCAGATGCCGAGAGATTTATAGAACTCGGTGCAGATCGCCTCGGAACATCGAAAATCGTTAAAATCGTAAAATCGGAGAATTTAATATAGTTAATATTAGGAGGTAAATATGAGCAGACCATATCCGACACCGCATAACTCGGCATCTCCCGAGGATTTTGCAAAAACGGTACTTATGCCGGGAGATCCGCTGCGTGCGAAATTTGTTGCCGAAAGCTTTCTTACAGATGCAAAGCTCGTGAATAACGTGCGAGGAATAGGCGGATACACGGGATATTACAAAAATCACAGGGTTTCGGTGATGGCAAGCGGAATGGGAATGCCGTCGATCGGTATTTATTCCTATGAGTTGTTCAATTTCTACGGTGTGGAGAATATAATGCGAATCGGCTCCGCAGGTTCTGTACTTGAGGATGTGCATGTCAGGGATATCGTTTTTGGGATGGGTGCCTGTACCAATTCGAATTATGCCTCTCAGTATAAGCTTCCGGGGACCTTTGCGCCTACCGCATCTTTTGAGCTTCTGCGTACAGGGGTTTCAATTGCCGAAAAGCATAAACTCAGATATCACGTGGGGAATTTACTGTCATCCGATACATTCTACAACGATGATTCGGAGGCAACGGAAAAATGGGCGAGGATGGGCGTAATGGCTATTGAAATGGAAGCCGCCGCACTCTATATGAACGCCGCGCGCGCCGGAAAACGTGCTCTCGCAATCTGTACAATTTCTGACCATATCCTTACGGGTGAGGTTACATCCGCCGAGGAAAGACAGAATACTTTCACGGAAATGATGGAGATCGCCCTTGAGACTGCCGCAGCAATTGACTGATTTTTAAGTAACGTATTGTAATAAATGGAGTGAATAATGACACTTATTGAAATATTCGATAAAACGCCCGTAGATAATATAATTACAACTCTCGCATTCAAACCCGATCGCGTGATTTTTGTCGGTTCAGATCCCAAACGCATAAACCGAGAACTACCGCTTTACAAAAGTGTACTTAATGGACGCGGAATAAAAACGGAAATGACGGTGAAAAGTGTAGCGAAAAACAATCTTGACGGAATTGTAAAAAGCCTTTACGATATCATTTCGGACCGTGAGGAAACTTATATTGTTGATTTTTCAGGTGGGGATGAAAGCTCACTTGTAGCTGTGGGTATGGTGCTCGGAGACAGTACTCTCGCGGCGAAGCGAATATGCGCTTTCCGTATAAATGCAATAAGTCGTCGCGGAGTTTTGTTTGAAGCTGTATATGATGAGTTCGGAAATCGCAAAATAGAACGTCAGTCATATGATTTTTCTTACAAAACGCAGGTGTATTTGACTGCGGAGGAAAATATCATTATTCACGGTGGCCGCGTATTCGACAGGGGAGAGAAGTTCAGCAGAGGAGATTCCGTATGCGGCGATATAAACATAATCTGGGAAATCTGTAAAAATAACTGCTCAGAGTGGAATTCGGATATAAACAGATTTTCCGCTGAGGTCAGTGCTTATTCTGCAGGAGAAGAACTGTATCTTATAGCGCGGGACTCAATTGGTCATGGCAGAGGAATGGTGAGTCTTGATTTATGGAATAGCTTTGTCGAAAGCGGACTTGTTATTATTGAGCAAGAAAAATGCGGCAAGGGTACTTACGTATTCAGATATAAAAACCGTATTGTTTACGAATGCTTGAACAAGGCAGGCTCTGCTCTTGAGTATTATGCATACAAAAACGCTCTTGAAACCAAGCGTGATGGTGAACCGTTGTTTGATGACGCCGAAGTTGGAATTGTAATAGGCTGGAATGATGAGATTGAAGGAACTCGCAACGAAATTGATATCATGCTCATGCACGGAACAGTACCGATTTTCATTTCATGTAAAAACGGAGACGTAAAGACAGATGAGCTTTACAAGCTTGAAACTGTGTCAAAGCAGTTCGGCGGAGATTATTCGGAGAGAGTACTGATGTCAACCGTATATTTTGATTCCGAAAACAGAGCATATAACGGAGACAAATCCACTGCCAATTTTCGAGACAGAGCGGAGGATATGGGCGTTCGGCTTATATCGAATGTGCACAAAAAGGGTTCGGACAGACTGAAAAATGAGCTCGCACGACTTGTGTGACTCGGAGATAATATAAAAGATTTTCCGAGCCTTGACGATTGAAGTCAGCCCCTCAAATTCAGTGTAACCGATAACCGAAGCTGTCGTAAAACTTGTTTCGTTATATCATTGTAAAAATTCAAAAACAATAAATTTTATGGACCAAAATGAGATAAAAGAGTGGTAATACGGGAGTAATTTCAAAAATACATTAATATTAAAAAATATTCGTTACAGAAGGGATATCTTATGTCAAAAAAAGTGAAAAGCAGTCATGACCTCATTCCAAATCAGTCATATGAGTTGATGTATGAAGAATATCTTGATGATATAAAATCCGCGGGCATGGTGTTCAGACACAAAAAATCGGGAGCGCGTGTATGTGTGATTTCCAACGATGATGAAAATAAAATGTTCTGTGCGGCATTCAGAACTCCACCGGAAAACAGTACTGGTGTTCCGCATATCATAGAGCATACTGTGCTTTGCGGCTCCAAAAATTATCCGTCACGGGATCCTTTTATGCAGCTTGCAAAAGGCTCACTGAACACATTCCTTAATGCAATGACTTACCCTGATAAAACCATGTATCCTGTTGCGTCATGCAACGATAAGGATTTCAAAAATCTGATGAACGTATACATGGATGCGGTATTTTACCCTAATATATATAAGTATCGTCAGATATTTATGCAGGAGGGTTGGCATTATGAGCTTGACAGCGCAGACGGAGAGCTTACTCTGAACGGTGTGGTTTACAGCGAAATGAAGGGGGCGATGTCATCTCCCGAAAGTGTAGCTTATGAGCGTATTGGGGAATATCTCTATCCTGACACAACATATGGCGTGAATTCAGGAGGAGATCCCGATGTTATTCCCGAACTGACATATGAAGATTATCTTGATTTTCACCGACGTTTCTATCATCCGTCTAACTCATATATTTTCATATACGGTGACTGTGATGTTGAGGAACGTCTTGCTTGGATGGACGAAAATTATCTGTCTTCATTTGATGCTATTGAGCCGAATTCGAAAATCGGGCTTCAGACGCACATGGGTATAAATACGCCCAAAAGAGTTACGGAAAAATATTCGGTTGGTTCGTCTGACGAGATTGACGGAAAATCTTTCCTCGCATTTGCGTCTCTCGGCGGCTCGAGTCTTGATGTTCTTGATTGCAGAGCGTGGGGCATACTTGAAAGCGTACTCATAAACTCTGACGGTGCTCCCGTAAAACAAGCACTTATTGACGCAGGAATCGGCGAGGATGTCTATGGCGGCTACCAAAATCATATGCTTGAGGATTTCTTTACGGTTATTGCGAAAAACGCTAAATCCGAAGATATTGATAAATTTTACGACGTCATTATAAGCACTCTGAAAAAGCAGGTCGATGATGGTATTTCCGAAAAAGCACTTCTT
>JAZODB010000111.1:0-2701 GCA_045596785.1 Eubacteriales bacterium | reverse complement strand
CTGCAGCGAGCCTACCGGAAGATTGTATCCGGGATTTTCAATCGTATAACTTCCGCTTTCCACAGTCGAAATGTATTCGATAACCTGCGGTTTCGCGCCACCCGTTCCCGATTCTTCAAAATATGCTTTCATTTCCGCAATAAGCGCTTTCGGATCAGCTCCGAATACAACGCGGTATATCGGTTCAAATTCAAGTGCCGGGTCGTGAATGTTCACAACTTCAACCAAAGCATATCTCGCGGGATCATCCTTTCCGAGAGTAATTCCCTCGTCAGCCGCGCAGCGTTTCTTCTGCTCCCAGCATTCTTTTGCGGTTGCAAGCGAATGGTTACCGTCTCCGACAGCAAAAAGGAAAGGATACTCATCGTCACCGCAAAGATAGTCAAGCGCATCATAAAGCTGTGCTATACCCGTCTCGCTCACAAGAGAGCCTTTTATGTGACCGCCATTCTGCATTAGCTCAAAATCATACACCGTTTTTTCGGTATTTCCTGCACACGCAGTAATTACTCTGTTTTCGGCATCGTCGATCAGAAGCATAACGTGCGGAAGCTCCATGCTCGCATCGCGTCTGATCTTCACACGCGGAGGAATACGTTCAAGCACAGTCCCCTCGGTAGCTCTGATCGGAAATTTTGAACCTTTACGATAGTCGTAAGCTTCAAGATCCACCGCACCGACAACACCTTTGCGGATTTTTCCGCAGGCAAGTCTGCGCTCAACATATATAAACGCATTTTTGTATTCGTTAAAAACATCTCCGCACAGATATTTTTCCATTTCGGCATTTATAGACGCAATTCGCCGGTCAACTCCATCCTTGTCGGAAAGATAAATCTCCGGCAGAGTTATTTTGTATGCCGAAGGAAAATCTCCGACAATTTCCTCAACCTTGTCCCAATACTCCGGCTCGGAAGTATACTGATCGCAGGCTACAACCGAGAATTTTTCAAAATCTTTTTTGGGAAGCAGAATATCTGCCGGATAAAACACCTTATTTTTATATATTTCTTTTTCCGCCGGAGCGGATCACACCTTTCAAAGTTTATTAAAACACAGGAAACCGATATAATGCAACCTGCTTATGCACAATTCTACCACAAAAGTGCGGTAATATCAAGTATAAATAAAAAACCGACCGAATATTCAGCCGGTTTGATTTAAATAACCTGGTCCTTCACAACTTTTACATTTGAATCCGCCGCACCGGTCAGGGTCATAAGTGATTTCGGCGATATAAGCACAATCTTGAAGCTGCCGTTTTTGCGGCGGTTAATGCTTTCTACATTGTATCTTGTTCCGTCGCATACGATCTGTACATATGTAGTCTTGTTGAACATACTGCTGCTTGCGCGAAGTTTTTTCACAACCTCGTCGGTAAGTACAAGCTCGTCGAGTCTGATAAGCTCTGCAGATATGCGGTTTGGCCGTTTAGTCATTTCCGAAATTGTCAATACATTGTGCGGTATAATTGTTTTCATGTGGTCACCTTTCACAATAATTCAACACAGGAAGTAAATATTTTGTAACTTGTTTACAATAATGATATCACATTTATATGCTGATGTCAATATCTTTATCACCATGATATAATTATTTTATTTCTTATTCTGATAATCATTGACTCGGAAGTAAGATTTTGATATAATTTATGAGTAAACAAACAACTGTTACAAACAAAAACACAGATTTTGGAAAGGCTATCAGAAACAATGTCTAAATTAACCGAACTTCAAAAGAATTTTATAAATCTTCGCCTCGGCTCGTTCATTCACTTCAACAGCGCAACAATGCAGTTTAATACCGGAGAAACAGAGGACTGGGAATTTTTCCATGAAAACGGAAACGAGCCCCGACGCTTCCCGTTCAATGAGAAGGACTGGAATCCGGACGAACTTGACTGCAGACAGTGGGCGGAAACAGCAAAAGCCGCAGGACTCCGCTTCATGGCGCTGACAACCAAGCATCACGAGGGATTCTGCCTCTGGCCGACAAAGTACAGCGAACACTGTGTAAGAAACGCGACAAACAAAACCGACGTTGTTGCCGAATACCTTAAAGCTTTCAGAGAGGTCGGAATCACCGCCGGTCTTTACTTCTCCATCCTCGACCTCACCGCACAGGTCAACCGCAAATCCTGCACAGACGAGCAGAAGGCGATGATAAAAGGTCAGATCACCGAGCTGCTTTCGAACTACGGCGAAATTCCGTTCCTGTTTGTTGACGGCTGGAACTCTCCCTGGGGCGGTCCCAGATACGATGTGCTTCCGTTTGAAGAAATCGACTCGCTTGTAAAATCGCTTCAGCCGAACTGCCTGCTCCTCAACATCGGTTCATGCTCCGGACTCAAGGATACCGACATTGTATGCTATGAAAACGGCGCAGGACAGGATGTGAACGGCGAATTCCACGGCCCCGGCATTCTCTGCCAGAAGCTCACAAACACCTGGTTCTGGCGCGAAACAGATGCAGTAAACGCTCCACGCAGCTACAAATATGCGCTTGAGCTCATGGAAAAATATTTCCCGATGAACATAAACGTAATTCTCAATTTCAGCCCGAACAAACACGGCAGACTTGACGAAAATCTCGCAGCCGAATTCAAAAAACTCGCCGGAACTTATAAGCTTCCTGAGCCTATTGACGAACTCCCTGAAGGCTGGGCATACAGAGAATAAAAAATTTACACAAAAAATAAAAA
>JAZODB010000110.1:0-1624 GCA_045596785.1 Eubacteriales bacterium | reverse complement strand
AAAAAAGTTGTTGAGTACGCTCACGAGCGCGGCGTTGTTGTCGAGGGTGAGCTTGGCAGACTTGCAGGCGTTGAAGATGATGTTAAGGTTTCTGCCGAGGATTCTTCATATACACGCCCTGATGAGGTTGAGGAATTTGTTACAAAAACGGGTGTTGACTCCCTTGCAATCGCAATCGGAACAAGCCACGGTGCATACAAATTCAAGCCAGAGCAGTGCACACGCAATGCTGACGGTGTTCTTCTTCCGCCTCCGCTTCGTTTCGACATTCTTGAAGAGGTAAGCAAGAGACTTCCCGGATTCCCGATAGTTCTCCACGGTGCATCCTCTGTTCCCCAGGAATATGTTCAGGAGATCAATTCGATAGGCGGAAAGCTTCCCGATGCTATCGGTATTCCGGAAGAACAGCTTCGCCGTGCGGCATCCATGTCTGTATGCAAAATCAATATCGACTCCGATATTCGCCTTGCAATGACCGCAGGAATCAGACGTGTTCTTAACAATCAGCCGGAGGTTTTCGACCCGAGAGCTTACCTCACAGTTGCTCGTGACGAGGTTCGCAAGATGGTTCTCCATAAGATTACAACGGTACTCGGTTCCTCGAATACTCTTTAATTTGAAATAATTTTTGTGAGAGACAGCGTGCTCATAAAAGGCGGGCTGTCTCTCACGTATCATAATTGGTTTTATCTGAGAGGTTTAACAATGAAATGGAGCGGTAATTACAAGGTCAATGCAAATGATGTGGATTACAATAACATTGTGTCCGCGTCAAATATGCTTCGGTACATGCAGGATGCGGCAAACTGCGCTATGGAGGATGACGGAATGTCGTATCTGCGTCTTTTTGAAATGGGGTATTCCTTTGTTTTGAGCAGAATACGCATAAGCCTTTACGCTCCTGTTTTTTCTCATGAAATGCTTGAAGTTCAAACTTGGGCATGCGAGTCTAAGGTGGTGCAGTTTAATCGCTGTTACCGCATCCTTCGTGATGGGGTGATAGTCGCTGAAGCAGTGTCGGTCTGGGCACTTTACGGTATAAATGACCACAAGCTGCACCGCGTAAATGAATTTGATTTCGGATATCGTATGGATGAAATGTTAGAGCTTGATTCGCCGGCAAGGTTCAAGATTCCGGATGATGTTCAGATGCGGCTTGTAGGCGAACGGACTGTTGATTACGCCGATATAGATTTGAACGGACATATGAACAATACGAGGTACCCCGATATACTTTGCGGATATATTTCGGATGATATGCGCGGTCAGCGAGTTATTTCCATGGGAATATCGTTTGTTTCGGAAGCACCGCTCGGAGAGACGCTGAAGATTTATTCCGGATACGGTGACGGAGTCCATTACGTGCGGACACAGCGCGGAAACGGAAGCGTCAACGTGGAGGCTGAAATCATAACAGAAAATATTTGAATACAAAACTTAAAAAGCGTGAACACAGCTTCTATCTGTGTTCACGCTTTTTGTTTATCCGAGGATAATTGCGGAGGATTATTTTTCTATATCTTTGCAGGCGACGAGATTTGTTCCGCGCTCAATGAAATCGGTTATAAGACTTTCTCCGCACTTTATCGGTGCCTGCGCTTTTGTTGTAAGTCGGATCGTAGCC
>JAZODB010000109.1:0-10803 GCA_045596785.1 Eubacteriales bacterium | reverse complement strand
CATTTCCGTTTTCATCAAAGCATTTACTTCGCTCCGAGATAAAATATAGCGTAGTGTAACCCTGCTCAACCGCCTCGGGGTCGAAGGCAAACACCTCCCGCACTATAACATCGGAAAGCTCGTATTTGTCGAAGTTTGCGCTGTAATCTCCGCCGTCACCGATAAATTTAAGATATTCGACTCTGCAACCTATAAATCCTTTGAATTTCATGCGCTCCTCCGTTAAATCCAGCGGCGAAGCAGACCGCACCTGAGAAGTCTTGCGGCAGCGGCAGGTGCAATACGCTCTCCGCACACGCTTACCGCACGAGCACCCGAATCGGCATAAGTAACGCTGACATCTCCTACCTCTTCACGTACAACACCTTTGTTATCTGATGCGGCAAATTCCGCCTGCTCGGAGGAGGCAATCGCAAACTCCGCAGTCTGCTCGGCATTCATATCGTCTGCGGTTATCGGGTATATCAGGGAGAGAAGAATTTCCTCTCCCTTTTTGATATCCGAAAAATTAACCGTGGTATCTGCCATACGCTCCTCCTCAACCGAGGTATCTCAGCGCAAGCTCGGGATAAACGGTCTTGAAGGCGTACAGAACATCCATTGAAAGAATTTCGCGCTTGTACTTCATGTCGTATCCTCTGACAACGCGAAGAGCTATACCGTTGTAAGAAGTCACATACGATTCAACTCCCGCGGGAGCCTGAAGCGGTCTTGTAATGAACGCAAAAGCATCCGGATGGAATACGAGGTTTGCGGTATGATCTCCTACGACGGTTACAGTCGAGGATGTGGTTGCCGTAACATTCGGATAGAGCTTCAGAGTTACAGAAGAATCCTCAATAGCAGCATCCGCAAGTACAGTATGAGTTTTGCCGTCAATGCTTATGATATCGCCCTTTGAAACCACGCCTGAGCCGGTAGCGGTAAACTCTACCACAGAAGCATCGGATACATCGGAGGCGATTTCAAGAGTTGCTGTACAACCTGTCTTATGCTCGCAAATGGCCTGGGACATGTAGTTTTCAACACCGAACACCATCCCGATAGCACCTGTTCTGAGAGCCGCGGTAGAGCCGCACTTTTCCGCATTTACGATTGACGGAACCTGCTTGAGCTTAGATGCCGCAGTAGGATTCCACACAGCACATCTCATCCCCGCGGGAACCTTCTGCATATCAAGTGCACAGGAGGCATTCGCCAAGTCGTCGAGCCCGCTCGGTACAGTACCCGCTGTACCGGCTATGTACGGAATATCCTTGTACAGCGCCAAGCCCTCGGCATTAATCTTCTCCGCGAGGGCGGCAGCGGCAGGCTCAATGAACATTCTGACAACCGAGTCGAAATCGCAAGCCGCTTCGACTGCACCGACCTGCATGTCAACGGTAGCGAGATGGTCAAGCTTAACATCAATGGTGTCGTTCTGCATGTTCTGCGCATCAACACCGCTTGTCTGATTGAATTCACTCGCCTCAAGTCTAACGGGACAGCGGACGGAAACCGTGTCGCCCTGTTTTGCGGCACCTCCCTCAATGTTCTCCTTATAAATAAGATTAGGGAACACAAGGTTGTCGATAAGTCTCGGAAGTGCCTCGCGTGCAATCTGTTTTACTGAAAAATCAAATTTTGCCATTATTTTTTACCTTTCTTTTTTAGTTTTTTATCCCAAATGGGAATTTTACATCAACTTATATCAGCTTTACCTGCTTATAGAAATCCGCGTCGCTCATCTTGTCGGGATCGACCCTTGCCATACCGTGGCGTTCTCCCGTCATTACGGATTTAAGAGTGTTCTTCTTCTCTGCCACGAAAAGATAGGGGTCCGATTCACGAAGCGCGTCAATCTGCTCCGCAATCCCGTGAACTCCGCCTTCATCTGCGGTAATTGCGCCCATATCAATGAGCTTTGTCATGAGAGATGTATTGCGGACCCCCGCCTTTTCCATCTCGCGCTCAAGAGCGGACATACATCTTATCTCTGTTATCCTGTCCTCATATCCGCGGCGCACCTCAGCCACATCGCCAAACTCCAGACCGCGCTCTGATATACGTTTTTTAAATTCATCGTACGACAGTGATTCACTGCCGAAAATTTCGGAAATCTCAGGCATTTTCTCCTCCGTCTATCCATTTTTTTCGGTACTCCTCCGCAGTAAGCACACCTGCACCAAGCTCAGCAAGATCTCTCGCGCGACAGCTTTCCGTATCGGTAAAATATGTATCGTCAAATCTTATCGATATATCGGCACCGCGGTTTATCGGAAGCGAAAATACCTCTTCTCCCGCCCAAAGCACAGCTCGAATAACTCCGAGGAGGAAACGCTTCGCGTTTTTCTGATGCTTTGCAGCATTCTGACGCATATCCTGCCTTTCTCCCATGTACTGAGTAGCTGTAAGCTTAGCACGGCCAAGCTCGTCTCCGAAGGTGTAGTGATGTGTTCCGAGTCCGCATCTGAACGACAGATAATTGAGCTGACACTGAACCGCTTCGGCGTTCTCCGCGCATCTCAGCTCGGGATTGTGCTCTGTTATCATGGTATTTTCAGATATATCCCCGTCACCGAGAGTAACAAATAACTGCTGTGCAACGTCGTCAGGAGTGAAAATATTCCCACAGTCGTCACGGTTTATAAGAGATTGATTGATAAATACCTTTTTTCCGCCGAGCTTTATGTCACGGCAGAAATTATTGAACGCAAGGTCAACACCCTTCAGGCAGTCCTCTGCGTCCGCAAATACCGATATTCCCATCCCACAGAACTCATCTATATTATTCTGAATATTCGGTGTGAGAATGGAGAATAGCGGCACATCGGAACCCGTTCTGATAATCTCCGCACAGTGCGGTCTGTCCTCGCGAACAAGCTTTCCTCCGTCACGTCGGAAAAACTCATTTCGAATCACATATCCGTCATCCTCAATGCAGTGCGATTCGAGATAAACGTATTCCTTACCGCGCTCAATCCCCTCAGAGATAAACGCAGCTTCGGTTATCTCGCCGTTTCTGACGCTGAGCGGAATAATGTGCGCCGCATCAACAAACTCAAACGAAATTTTGGCGTCATCTCCCGGGGAAATTGTTTCTCCGTCATCCACGCATCCCGAAAGACGCAGAATTGCAGCTCCGGTTCCTGTGGCGAATGTTTTTTCCACAAGTCTGTTTGCCTGCGCCATAAATCCGCTGTCCTCAAAAACACGCATAGCGAACTCATCTCCGCAAGCGTCATCAATAAAGATTCGCGTGCGGTCGTTCAGAATTATCGCCGCCCAATCCTCGCAAATCTTTTTCGCCATGTTCATGCGGTACAGCTCACGGCGTATCATACCGCCGCCGGCGGCATTTTCAAGATATTCGTGGAAGGTACGGTTGTGACCGCGCCACCACGATTCCCACTCGGCGATTTTAGAGTAATATGCCGTTTTAGCCAGACAATACCGCTCGCCGAGACAGGATAAAATTTCTTCGTCTATCATGCTTCCTCCTGTTTAATGCCGCGCCGCAGCTCAGCGCAGCTTTTTCATGTAACGCTCAATAGAATATTCCATCGCGTCAAGTATGTCGATATCCGAGGTAAAATTGTCGAGCCTCTTGTCAGATTCGGACTTCTCGTCCCATATCGCCTCGGCAAGCCCCGAGCAAAGCTCTGTGCAATCTCTCATAATGTGAAATTTTCCCGCTGTCATGAGATAGTTTACAAAAGCGATACGATCGTTTATCGGACGCTTGGCACAATCCGCAACCGCGATACGCTCACCGCGCGAGGCGAGATACCGCCGCATACCGTTTATAAGGTACTGCGCCTCATTGTCTGCGAAAATATACTTTATGTATACATCACCGAAACGCCTGCGGATATCCGTGATAAATTCGAGAATCTCGCGATTAATTCTCTCAGAATCGATTTCACCCTTTTCGCCTGCGACCGAGTGCTCGGCAATCACCGCAATTCCGCCTTCGCTGAGGAAAGCTGTTGCCACAAAAGCTGTCCGCGAGCGGTTTCCCCCAAAATCCACGCCGATATTGACAAAATCGACGTTCGCAGAATCGATTTTCTCAAGCATGAAGTCGGTGGGAGAGTCGGCGAAGCGGCGGTAAATAAGCCCCTGTGCCGCGCATCTTTCGCCGAGAATATCCCTCCTGTACCAAACCGAGGTTTTGTCGTATTGGGCGACAATATCCGCTATTCTCTCAGGAGTTATAACGGGATTGTCAAATATGGTAAAATGCCCGTAATTGTAGTAATTTTCGCGCACTTCACCGTTCTTTTGCATACGCTCGAAGCGGTCGATGTAATCGCGGTAAATCGGCGAGGAAGGTGAGCTTGGGTTGAGATCCCAAAAAACCCGTCTGTCAGCAGCCGCAAGCTGACGGTTAAAGGCTTCTTTGATAATGGAATCCGCATGCAGGTTGATTTCGGTGGCAATCCACATTCCGTAGGAGTTTCCGCGGATTCTCTTGTACGAATCCTCGTTTTTTCCACCCGAAAATATTACAATGCGCTCGCCGACGCGAGTTGATACGGACAGCGCCTCATTGTCGCGGTATTTCTTCCAGCGACATCTGCCGTGAAATATGTTCTCAAGACCGAGTCCGTTGCACTCACCTATGTTCATCTTTGCATTTCCGAGAGTGGACCCGGTCGCGAGATGAAATCGGTCGGGCGAGTTTTCAAGAAGTGCCGCAAATACGAACACGTTGTCAACCGTTTTGCCCGCGCGCACCGACCCTTCCGCTACGCTTATCACCGAGTGCATTGCCCTTCGCATGTATTCCTTATGACGAGCGCCGAACTTGTAATCGTTCATATCGCCCCCCCGAATACATCCTCGCGCAAAGCTTCAAGCTCCACCGTGGAGCCGTCCTCGGAAAAAGGCTGTTTTTTTGTCCAAACATCAAAATACAACTTGATTGCGGAAACATTTCCTTTTTTCGCGCTTTCGATAAGGGACGCCCATATGTACGGAGCATCAGCTCGTGCAAATCCCCTCGCAAGAGATGCGGCGTATTCGGAAAAACGTCCGTCGAGCACCCATTTTGTGAATTCCTCATCACTTACCGAATATTCGGTTAAAATTTCCTCGAGTTTTTTTCCGCTTTTCGCCATTGCATAAGCGACGCCCGCCTGTACAGAATTTATTTCACCGCTGTCTGTAATGTTATCCTCGTCACATGCCTCAAAATCGTTTGTATCCACCGTTTACCTCCTTTCCTCTGCCGCACTGATATTATAATCCATCAAACGTCTGTTTGTCATCTCGACTTTTTCTAACAGGATTCCCACATTTTGTTAACATTTTATTTCGACATACTTTTTGGGATTTCGCACCAATACAGCATCATTTTCGGCAATTAGTATGCACTACGCACCCACGCTCGTGCTTTTTAAGCCTACAATTCACCACTCACCCTCCATGTCCCTGCACGCAACTTATATTTATTCACAGTTAGTTAACAATCATCCGTTCGACAAAGTAAAACAAAAAAGGTATGACGCAGCAGCGCAAATAATCACGCTGCTGCGTCATACCTTTGTATTTTTTATAAATAATGCCTGTATTTCTTCATGCACTCGGCAAAGAAATTTTTGCAATGAGCCTCATAAAGCCGAAAAAGCTCGGCTTAAATTACGTCTGCTTTTATTGTCATAACAGTTCTTTGTATGTCGGCGCCGCGCAGCTCCACAATATAATCAAGCTCCATTGTTCCGCCGTGCTCAAATGAAAAGCCGCCGTCACAGCGTTTGGCATATACTGCCGCCTCAAACGTCATATAAGGAGTAGTGTAAGCGGAAATATTGCGTACCCCGAGTTCACACACAAGACTGCTCATCACACTGCCGTCGTTAATAATTGAAATAGCGCCGGGTTTAGCAGGCTCGTAAGCGATAACGGTAATCGCACCGTCCGCAAGCTCCTCATTTCGATACGATATTTCAATGCGTTCATTGCCGTCTTCGCTGAGCTTTCGCGACATCGACGCGACAACACAAAACTCATACGTGTCGCCTGACGGCTTATCGTACTTTTCCACCATCTTTCTGAAATCGCCGCACATTTTGGAAAATTCCTCCATGTTAGCTTCAGGCTCCAAGCCTCTCTTTCCTTTGAATGACAAAATTTCATCCAAAGCATCGACTAACTCCTCGGGAATATCATCGGGAGTCACTTCTTCGTCATCTTCCTCAATATCGAAGTAATCATTAAAACTACTGTATTCCTCAACATCACTGAACATAGATGCAGATTTCCCAAAATGCTTCATTGGAACGATAAAATGGCACGATGTTATGGTCAGCTTCACCTGCCGTGTGTCTTTATCCGTATCAAACATATATATATACCCTCACCTTGAAATTCTAAATATTAAAATTATATTCCGCAAACCGCGCGCAATACTGGATTTTCAACATATTTCACATTGTATTTTTCTATAAATACAGCCGCCTTTTCGAATGACGTGATGTCCGCTGCCGACTCAGGCTCATGCGCGTCACATCCGATGCACATTGGTGCACCCATCTCTCCGCAAAGCTTAATAAAACGCTCGTCGGGGTAGTGCCGCCCAGCGCGAATACCGAGGAGGTTTATTTCAAGCGGAATTTCCATTTTTACAGCATGCTCAATAAGCCGCGAGTAATGCTTTTCAAATACAGAGTAATTCCCCGTGAATTTTAAAAGGTCGGGATGCGCCACATATGAAAACACCCCCGTATCTATACCCTCTGACGTCTGATCGACATATGCCGCAAGAAAATCCTCACTGTCGGTCTTTATTCCCGCGTACTTCCCCGACATCTCATTTTCAAGGAAATGCTGACCGAGAATGAGATAATCCGTAGGATAACGTCTCACATTTTCAATAAGACGTTTGAAAAACGCCGGATAATATTCCGCCTCAAACCCTATTTTTATATCTATCACCCCACGGTATTCTTCGCGCAAAGAAAGAAGCACCGCAAAGTAATCCTCCATATCGGAAACCGACATTCTGATTCTCGAATTATAGAATGACGGAAAATCATAAGGCGCGTGATCGGCAAAGCCGATGACCTTAAGTCCTCCCGCAATTGCATTTTCTATATACTCTCGCTCTGCCCCCACAGCGTGATGACATCGCTCCGTATGAGTATGGAGCGATACCGATAATTTCATAATTTCCTCCGGAATTTACAAATAAATGCCACCAAACTATATTTTATCACAATACGTCGAAAAATACAAGGTCGGTGCAAAAAATATATACCTAAAAATACTACAATATATCAATCGAAAAAACAGAAATAGGCAAAAATCAATATCAGACATTTGTCTTAAACAATTAAATTGCCAAGTATTGACAAACAATATTTTCTGTGATATAATACACCACGATGAACGCCTGTTCGCAAAAGGAGGAGTAACAAATAATTCAAGAAAAAAATATAGGTCTCGCCAAACATTTATTCAGAAAAGGAGGAGGTCAAATCCGCACATCAAAAGAGTGTGCAGAGTGCGGAGATGCAATACGTGACGGAGATACGGTATACCTGCTCGACGGCGCAATGTTTTGCCCCGCTTGCGTCAGAGCTTCTGTTTCAATATTCCGCTCGACCCCTGATTTTTACAAAAAAAGCATGCTCGACATTTCAATTCCCACCTCTGAAGGTCGGATTATAAGATTTAAACGCCACAAATAACCAAAAAAGCCGCAATTCTCTAATGTTTTATCGATAATAGTGAAAAAGAAAGGATGATATTAATTGAAAAATAACTTTAACAGAAAAAGAGCAGAGAAACTGCTCATTGATTTTGAAGCGTATAAATGCTCTCTCGAGTACTATAAAGGACTTGAGGAATGCGGCGGTATTACGGTGAGAGAGGCGGGACATGTTGCATCAAAAATAAAATACCTCACGCACATGATATCCGCGATAGAACACGCCATGTCTCTTCTCTCTCCGACAGAATACGACATAATAACAAAGTTTTATCTACATAAAGAACTTTCGTTCGACGACATTTGCGAATCATGCGCTCTTGAAAGAAGCAGCATATATCGCTACCGCACAAGCGCATTGCTAAAAATTTCCAAAGCGATTTACGGAGTGGATTGAGATAACAAAGTCCGTGCTTGACAAATGCATCTCACGGTGATATAATTGATATTAATATCAGACATAAGTAGAACAGGAGATTTTACAAATGACAAGCAACGCAAGACGTAACCGAAATATAGTGTCC
Organism: Eubacteriales bacterium; assembly: GCA_045596785.1. Lineage (GTDB taxonomy): Bacteria > Bacillota > Clostridia > Oscillospirales > CAG-272 > UMGS1696. The sequence continues at coordinate 2,586 of JAZODB010000109.1, read as the reverse complement.
ATCAAACGAACGATTTGGTCAAATTACGATAAATTCCGCACTCTCGGTGTATTTTATCTCGAAAAAAACGCTGTACTCGACAAAATCGTCTCAATGTCCGATGACGAGATAGCAAAAATTGCCGACGAATGCCGCGAGGGCGGTGTGAGATGGAGAAATTTTGTAAAATACTTGAACAAAATCGAAGCGGAAATTCTCGGCGAACGTGAGATTATCGACTTAACGCAACTTGACGATAAGGCTCTTGAAGCTGTTGACGGAAAAAGCATATCCGAGCTTGTGGATATACACGAAAAGGCCTCCGGTGTTGCAGTATCCTTTAATCTGAACGGCAAATTTGACATTCTCGCAAAAGGGAACCGAAACGGATGCTTCGAGCTGAAAAATGCCGCAGTTTCACCGGAGTCCGAATTTACACTTGTAAATGAATTGAATGCATTTTGGGAGGACCGATATTCTGTTGCGCTGAAAGGAGAAAAGTTCTCTGTCGCAATAGCCGCAGAAGACCCGAAAACAGGCAAAAAAGGAAGCTCGTGTGTAAGAATTTACGTAATAGACGATACCTCCGTAAGAATAGATGACCTCGGAAAGTACATCGACACGTCAGCTCTCACACTTTGGATAAATCCGTAACTCCTCGCCTGCGTCGATTTCGGCGCAGGCTTTTTATATCCGCGCGAATAACATTGAATCCGAAAATCCCAACATTAAAATTTCCCACTATACATTGACAAAACAGTGAGACAATGTTATCATGTATAGTATGAATAATTTGAATGTATTCCGACATCGAGGTAGCATATGGAATTTTTCTGGGAAATAACCTCAACCATAAAAAAAGGAATGGGATTTGAGCATTTTGACTCATGCCATATTATTTGGCTTTGTTCATTTGTCGTGTTTTCCGCTCTGTGCGCCGTACTGTACCTGCGAGCATCCGAGCGTATCCGAAAAGTAATCCGCATTGCATTTGCAGTTCTTCTTATAGCGGATGAAATATTCAAAATCATAGGACTTGCCGCATTCGGCAACTACTCCGCATCGTATCTTCCCCTCCACCTTTGCAGTGTCAACATTATTGTCATCTCGCTGTATGTCATACGTCCCTCGGAAATTCTCGGTAATTTTCTCTATACGGTATGCCTTCCCGCCGCCGTAGCCGCTCTTCTTTTTCCGACGTGGACAAATTTACCGTTTTTAAATTTCATGCACATACACAGCTTCACCGTACATATTATGCTCGCGGCATTTCCGATAATTCTCACCGTATCGGGCGAAATCAAGCCAAAACTAAAGTATCTGCCGTGCTGTGTGCTCATACTCGGAGCTCTTGCAGTCGTCGCTCTTGTGTTCAACATCATTTTCGACACAAACTTCATGTTTCTTATGTATGCGGAGAAAGGAAATCCGCTTTTGTGGTTTGAGAAACAGTTCGGCTCCCACCTCATAGGATACCCCGTAATAATATCGGCAGTATTTGCAGTCATGCAAATACCACCCGAGCTTATAAGACGTCATAAATCAAAGACAAAAAAAGGAGACGGCGCAAATCAATAAAAGTTTCGCTCGGCGAGAGGAACTCTCGCGGCTTTTTAAAAGGGTCGCATGGCGTCGGGAAAAGTTCCTCTTTTTGCTTCTTTTTCCTCCTCGCAAAAGGAGAAAAAGAAGGAATAAATGATTTGAATACACAAAAAGGGGTTGTCGCATTTTTATCCTTAATGCGACAACCCCTTTTTTGCGTCATATATTACTCCAAATTCACTTTTTTGGAGACAAAATAGTGCGTTATCAGGAAGAAAACCACCGCAAGAACAGCGTACAAGCCAAGCTGAATAAGCAAAAACCCGTTAATGCTTCCCGTCACCGCAGCAGTATTACTTATAAATCCCAAATATCCGTAATTTGTGAAAGCGGATACTATCGACAAAACCGTGTTTGTGGCGAAATTAATCGCAAATACCATTCCGACAGCTGCAAGTGCCTTATTTTTACGTACAACCGAGCCTCCGAAAAGGATTGCCATATAAACCTGCAAGAAGGATTCCGCAAGAGTAACCACACTGAGAAGAATAAAAATAATTACGGTAACTACATCTATCGGCAGCTGAGAAAATACCTCTGCCGGATTCGGCAAATCGGCAAGAGCTCCGGAAAAAGCAAATGCACAGAAAACCAATATGCAACCCGCAAGGATAATGGCAAGCGATGCAATAAAGCTCCACAGCATTGCGGAAAGAAGCTTCGCCCATATTATTGCGGATGGACTGACGGGAAGAGTGAGAGTCAGATACGCCTCGTCCGTCACCATTGATTTGTAAAAACGCAAGTACAGCATCACAGTCATTACAGTCGCCGCAACAGCGAAAGAAATCACAACAAGCATAAGTCCGAGCGTTCCCGTAACAGTTCCTATTCCGCCGAGTGCGGACATATCATCTTTTTTCATCGACATGCTCATTATAAAAACTTCTATACAGCCTATCAGTGTCGCTCCGAGTATCGCAAACAGCACAGGCACCTCGTACCTCGCGCACGCCTTGAAATCATGCTTAAACAGCTTTAATAACATCTGAATACCTCCCTGAA
>JAZODB010000108.1:0-2775 GCA_045596785.1 Eubacteriales bacterium | reverse complement strand
TATTCCCCAAGCCCACCCCTTGCGGATAATGTCAGTGTCACGGTAGTTAATATAAAAGGTATGTGTGCACATGTAACTTGTGCCGGACATGATTTGTTACACCGGAGTCGAACCGACGCAGTCCGTTGCGTTGCCATAACTTTCGTTTTATAGCTCAAACGAAAAGAGCTCGACACTCGCCCATTACCGCTACCGCTGAGGTGAGTCATATAATATCTGTTGACCAGTTTGTTCCTTGGATTTTTGTATCCGTTTCACGTATTTCACGCGAAAGCTCATCGACACTTTTTTGCAATTCTTCCACCGATACGGTAGGCTTAATTACAATTTCCGTTTTTGCGCCGCGTATTATTGTTTGGCTTGCATTTGATAGAAATCTTCTCATTATTTCTGCCTTTTTAGTCAAACAATCTCTATGAGAGAGCAGCTCGGTCAATGTAACTTCGCCGACTTTTACGGTAGAATTTGTTAAATTTATTCTTGTAACAAGCTGTTCAAGCCTTTCTGTGAGGCTGTCGAGTTCTGCGATAAGTTTCACGGGATCTTCAGAAGGCTTTTCATCGCCTTGAGTTTTTGAGTTATTGTTAAGGCGTATCTCAAGCTGAGAGATTCTGTTTTGAATATCGGATCTTTCTATCAAAGCTTCTGCTATTTTCATATAATTTCTCCTAAGTTATTCAGAGATTGAAAAATTTTCTCCGCTGACAATATCTTTCCAAGAAAATTGACTATTATTATAAACGCATATGCTGTGCGGAGAATTGTTTTTAGGGATAGATACCGAGCCGGGGTTTATGCACCTTACGCCATCTTCGATAAAATCGTGAGGTACATGGGTATGTCCTGTGAGGTAGATTGAGCCGCAATGCATTTTTGGCTTTTCTCTGTGACCGTGAGAAAGGTACAGAGAGTTTTTTCCGTCGAAAATCACACCGTATTCGGATGTAACACAGAAATCAAGCATAAGGCTGTCGACCTCAGCCTCACAGTTTCCTCGTACAGCAATTATTTTATCAGCGTATTTATTTAAAATCAAAGACACTTCGCGCGGATTATACTCTTTGGGCAAGTCGTTTCTCGGTCCATGATAGAGGATGTCTCCGAGCAGAACCATTCGGTCGGCGTTCTCCGCGAGAAAAGCCTCAACCATTAGTGAGGTATAATAGGCACTTCCGTGTAAATCTGAGGCAATAAAAATTTTCATAGTTTTAGTTAAAATTAAATGTTTTAGTTAAGATTAAATTTTGAGATTTTATCGCGAAGGAACTTTACCGCAAGTGCAATGTCAACCTCAGGTGAGTTGCCAACTTCGCGTTCTATTGTAAGGAAGCCGTTGAATCCGGTAGCCGCAAGAGCAGGGAGGTATACATCAAAGTTAACGTCACCTTCTCCGAGAGGAAGCTCAAGATATTTGTTCCCCATGTCAAGAAGTGCTTGATGCTCTTTTGCTTCGGCACCGATTTCTACAGCAGCTTCGATTCTCTTTTTAAGCATAATTCCGTCTTTTGCGTGAGTATGTACCACATACTTTCCGAGATACTTGAGCGCGTTCTCAGGTCTGTCGTCAACGCACATCACGAGGTTAGCGGGGTCGAAATTCACACGAACGCCGCCTGCGCCGAGAGAATCAAGGAACTCAGCAAGAACCTTTCCGGGTTCGGGACCGGTTTCAACAGCAAATGAAGCACCGACGGAATCTGCGTATTCAGCGAGCTCACGGCATGCTTTTCTCATGACTTCTTTCGTTTCGCACTCTTCTTCCGGAACTGTTCCGATGTGAGTTGTAACTACATTGCAATCCAATTTTTTTGCAAGGTCGAGAACTCTTTTGGATTTTTCAACATAAATTGCATTGCTTTCCGGATTCATAAATCCATGACCGAAATCACCGCAAATTGCAGAAAATACAAGACCGTTTGACTTTACATAATCGAGAGCTTCTTTGATTTTTGCATCAGTCATATTTTCGGGAGCAAGCTCTCCGCTTGTTGCATAGGCTTGGATACCCTCAATTCCGAGCTCCGACGCTTTTTTTACAGCGTCTTTAAAGCCAAGTCGGAAAGATTCCACCATTGCACCGATTTTCATTTTTGTTACTCCGTATAATTAAAGTTTTTTAGATTTTTTCTTATTTTCTGCTCCCTTATGTCAGAGCCGCGAAAAACAAGAGGTTTATATTCACCGAAAATTCTGCTGACTATTCGGTCTGAATAACGTTTTCGGAGTTCATTTTGAGATATGTTTGTACTGATTATTGTGGATTTGTGCTGTATCATACGATTGTTTATTATATTATACAAGCAAGAAAGAGTAAATTGATTTGTCATTTCACATCCAAGGTCGTCAATTATTAAAAGATCGCAATCTGTATATTTTTCTGTATCTTCGTAGTTTTCTTCTGCTCTGAGGGCACCGAATCGTCTGTTTTCAAATTCCGAAAACATGGTTATAGCAGGCTCGTATACAACATAAGCACCTTTTTCAATTACTGTGCGCGCCACAGCGGAGGAAAGATGAGTTTTGCCGAGTCCTGTTGCTCCGAGAAAAAGAAAATTATCGGGCTGTTGTGATGAGAAATTTTCAGCAAAACTCTTCAATATTTTAAGATTTTGATTCATGATAATTTTATCATTTTTTTCGTAAAAGTCAAGTGAAAATGTATCGAAAGTTTGACTTTTGATTAGTGAGTACAAGCCCGAGGATTCATAAGCTGCGGAAATTAATTCTTTTTTAAGACATTCACACATATTTATTCCATCGTATCCTGTGTCGGAG
>JAZODB010000107.1:0-2700 GCA_045596785.1 Eubacteriales bacterium | reverse complement strand
CATGGCTACGATCCGACTTGGGGCGGCTCAGACGGCGGTATTGACTGCTCGGGATTTGTATGTGCTGTCTTTCGTACATTCGGGATATATTTACCGAGAAATACAAATGACCAATTCAATCTTCCGAGCAAAAGTTTATCTCTTTCAAGTTCAGGATTATCCGATATTACAAATAAACTTACAGAATTAAATTCCCCTGCCGCAATTTACAGACCGGGGCATGTGATGCTTTATCTCGGTATTAAAGATGGCGTAAATTACATCATTCATGCACCGCGCGGAGGCGAAAAAGTTAAGTCCGAACCGTTGTGGGATATTGAAAATATTATGTCAATTACAGAATTTAAGTAAAATATCTCTTTTTTACAATTTAATTTTCTATTTTTGTTGACATATATTAACTATTAGGGTATAATATAAATATATGTTTTATACTTAGGAGGAAATGTTCTTGAAAGAAAATAAAAATTATCCTCTTTATGAGGTAACTAAGGTAAATTCTATAAGAGAGATACTCAATATCGCGCAAGCTGAAGCAGCTGATAAAACAGCATTTAAGTACAGAATCCACGACGAAGAAATCAGAAGTGTTTCATACAGTGATTTTATCAGAGATGTAAACGCGATAGGCTCTGCTTTAACCGAACTCGGAATAATTGGAGAGCATATAGCTCAAATAGGTGAAAACAGTTACCGATGGGTTACAGTATACCTTTCTGTTCTTGCCGGAAATGGTGTCTATGTTCCGATCGATAAAGAGCTGCCTGAGGCAGATATCGCAAATATTGTCAATCACAGTGACAGCACCGTACTTTTCTACTCATCAAAGTACGATGAAATAATAAAGAAAAACGCCGACGGCTCTCTATCAAACGTAAAGTATTTCATTCGCGTTGAAAGCCCCGAAGAAGAAAATGCCGTTTTCGACAATCCGAGATTCAAAAGCTATAACGAGCTGATTCAGCACGGATATGAGCTTCTTGATTCCGGCTATGAAGAGTATTTTCCGCTCCACAGTAATCCGTATGATCTTAAAATGATTGTATACACATCAGGTACGACCGGTCTTGTAAAGGGTGTAATGCTTTGTGAACACAATCTCGTATCATGCGTCTATTATGGTCTCCAGGTGTCAACAGTTTACGATACATGTCTGTCAGTTCTTCCCTACCACCACACCTATGAAGCAGTTGCGGGTATTTTGGTATCTCTGCACCACCACTCAACAATCTGCATAAACGAAAATATCAAGGCGGTAATGAAAAATCTCGCAGCATACAAACCGGAATATATTTATTTGGTTCCTGCTTTCGCCGAAGAATTTTACCGCAGAATTTGGGCTACCGCTAAAAGGACAGGCAAGGAAAAAGGACTTAAAGCTCTCATAAAAACGAGCAATAACCTGCGCAAAATCGGAATTGATGCCAGACGCAAGTTGTTTTCCACTATACATGAAAACTTCGGCGGAAAATTAAAGAAAATCGTTTGCGGTGGCGCTCCTGTACGTCCCGAAATAGGCGAATTCTTTGATTCAATAGGAATCAACCTTATAAACGGATATGGTATTACCGAATGTTCTCCTCTCGTTTCCGCCAACCGTGATTATTTCAATGATTTCCGTACAGTCGGAACTGTTCTTCCATGTTGCGAAATAAAGTTCGATGACGTCACCCCGGAAGGCATAGGAGAAATTTGCGTAAGAGGCGACATAGTAATGCTCGGTTATTACAAAATGCCGGAAGCAACCGCAGATGTGCTTAAAGAAGATGGTTGGTTCTATACAGGTGACTACGGCATGATGAATGACAAAGAACAGCTGATAATTACAGGAAGAAAGAAAAACATCATCGTTCTTTCAAACGGAAAAAATGTTTATCCCGAAGAAATTGAAAACTACATCCAAAACATCCCATATATTCGCGAAGTTGTCGTATATGGCTTGAAAAATGAGTACGGCGAAGAAAACAAGCTGTGTGCCGAAGTATTCCTCAATGCAGAGAAAGTAGAGGAAATGGGCATTACCGATCCTGCCGCTAATTTAAAATCCGATATTTCCAAGGCATGTGCACAGCTGCCCGCTTATAAAAATATCAGCAGAATTGTTATAAGAAATCATGAATTTGACAAAACAACCACAAATAAAATCAAACGTCAAAGTATAGACGGAGAAACTAAGGAATAACATTAATCGGGTGCGTTAAAACGCACCCGATTAAAATAACCCGTGCGAGTAAAACTTGCACGGGTTATTTTTATTTTAAGCCATAAGGCATGATTTTTCCCTTTCGGGTTCTAAAAATGATTACTTAATGAATTTTTCAAATTCAAAGTAGCAATCAAATTCGGACTCAACATACATCTCATCCCACGAAACTTTGGCAAGTGTTACACCAAGAAAGCTTTTTGCATTCAATCTGTGCTTACCATTTACAAGTGTGACATCATAAGGGCACTTCGATGCGATTCTTGTAAATTCAAGGATATCGGATGTAGTAACAAGCTCCACTTTGTAAAGATACTTACTGTTGCAAATCATATAATTACCTCCGATTAAAAAATATTTTTGCCGATATTTTCTTGTGTAAGAAATTCTTTCCTCTTACGGATATTATTATACTCTTTTTTTCTTGTATGTCAATAGGTAAAATGAATGTTCTCCCTATTGACCTTTCTGAACATCAACAGCACCACTATTGATGT
>JAZODB010000106.1:0-3762 GCA_045596785.1 Eubacteriales bacterium | reverse complement strand
CAGGACTCTGTCCTGAAAACCTGCGACTTTTTGAAAAAAGTCGATTAAAACTTCCGTCAATTAGTCAGCTGAAATTTAAAGTGGGTGCACTGACCCTTGTTATTTCCATAAAGTTTTTTGAGGGGTTTGGGGGACTTTTTGGGAACTGTCCCCCAAGCGCGTCCTTCGTTTCCCAAGTCGTTCCCCCCGTTCCCCTTGTTATTCAGGTTTGCGGCAAATAAATTTCATATCGCACCAATCACACGGAGAGCGGCCTGCAACCGAGGCAGGTTTTGCGTCGGCATCGCCACGCTTGATTTTCGCGGCGATACCCGATATAACATCCGACAGCGCAGAGAACAGGGAGCCGAACGCCTCCGCATCAGCAAGGGTCGTGCTTGCCGATGTGCATTTAAGCGAGCCATCGGCGGCGCGCTTGATACCGATGTACTTTCCGTCGAGCTCGGCATCCATAGCCGAGAGCACAGCCTCGTCGGCGAGAAGAATACCTCTCCGCGAAACCGCGTCAATCGCCAGCTCGCGCGCCTCGTCTGCCGATATTAACCCACTCGACGACTGCGGAGTCGGGATAAGCCCCAGATATACCGCTCCTGCCGGAATAAGCTCGCCGTCTACGCCCTCAATCCCCGATTTCCACACGGAAAACAAGTATATGAGAAGCTGAACTCCGATTCCCCTGTATACATCATCAAGCGAAAACGACTTCGCTCCCGTCTTGTAATCGATAACACGAACATACTTCTCTCCGCTCGGCGCACTGTACATGTCTACTCTGTCCGCGATTCCGCGCAGAACAACCTCAACCCTCTCGCTGCCATCGGTGAACTCAAAAATAATCGGCTTTACTCCGCCGCCGAGACCTATCGGAAGCTCATACGCGACAGGTCTGAAGGAGCTTTGAGAAAGCTCGCGCATGATTGCCTCAAGGAATATCAGCACATGCCGCCTCAGCCTCACAAACAGATACCCGAGCCGCCCGTCAAGCTCGCCCTCGCTGCCCGACGCCGCGGAAAGCGAACGAATGTAGTCTCGTATAACAGAATCCGCAAGCTCCTCCGTTCTCTCGCGCGACAGCGGCATCGATTGCAGCTCCTCCGCGGTAAGCTCTGTGAAAAACCGCTCAACCACGCTGTGCACAAATGTGCCGATATCGGGCATGTTTATCTCAGCCTTAGCCTGCGGCTTAAGTTTGGCGAGATATTTGCATGAATACAAAAACGGACATGACGCAAAGCTCTCAAGACGACTTTCGGACAGATTCATTCGTAAAACCTCTCCCGCTCCGTGAAGTGCCCCGACGTTCTCTTTCTCCGCGGTAAGCGGAATTTCATTGCACTCGGACCGCTCACACAATCCACCGAGAAGCTCTCGCTCGTATAAAGTATTTCTTCGGGCAAGCTGATATTCAGCCGCCGCTCTCGTATATACCGCCTCAGATAAAGGCATCTCCGAAAATGTCACGGGATTCGCTCCCACGATTTTCGAAATTCGCAGTGCTCCGTCGGAAAGCTGTGCCTCACCCGACATCGGCGCAAGAACATAAAGCCGCTCCGACGGCGCGGCGGCAGTGCGGTAGTACATGAAGTACTCCCTTGCTCCGCGCATCGTGGAATCGGGCGAGCTCAGCTTGAGCCCTACCCCCTCGAGTGCTATTCTGTCGCGGTCGTCAAAAAAATCACGTCCGCTGTCGATTTGCGACGGAAACTCGCCCTCGACCGAGCCGAGCATTATTACGCATTTCACGGAATCGACACGGATTCCCGACGCGCTTCCGAGCACAACCTCATCAACCCCCGTCGGTATCGAGCCGACATCCATAGAAGATGCAACGCGCAAAAACAGTCCGCCGAAAGTTCCTGCGTCAAGGTACATTCCGTCAAGGGCGGCGGTCATTTTGTCAAGAATTTTGCACACCGCGCCCCACATTCCCTCGCATTTTCGAGCGTCGGCAGACATCCCGATTCTGCGGTACGAGTCAGCCATACGCAAAAGCGCAGAATAAACCCCGTAATCCTCCGCAAAATAAACAATTCTCTCCGCAATATCGCGCACATTAGCAATTCCTCCGTCAAATACGGACAGAAGCCTGTCAAGCGGCGGTATCAGCTTTTCCTTGGCATCATTTACCGCCGCAAGTATCTCGCGCGATGTGTCGCTCATTTCAAGCTTGTAACCCTCGGGATTCATGGACCATGCGTCAGCGGTATACATCCGATGTCCGCGAATGTTCCACGTCTCCGTATAGGCTTCGAAAACATCCTCCGCCGACAGCGTTCCGCCGCCGCGCGACAGCGGAGTCAGTCCCGTTTTTACCATTTTTATAATATCGTCGCGCGCCCAGCCCGATTCGGCAACGCGAAGCGCCGAGAAAATCAGACGAACCGCAGGAGAGCTTGAAACCTCCGTTGACTCCGACATAAAACAGCGGATTCCATGACGCCTGAGCACCGCATCAACAACGCCCTCCCGTGATTTCATGTCGGCGGCAACCACCGCAATATCAGAATAAGAATATCCCTCGCGAACAAGGCGGTCGATTATAGCCGCACACGCCTCCGCCTCGTCATAACGGTCAGCGCATTTGATAATCCGCACGCAATCGCGCGGATTTGAGCGCTCTGTCGGCAAATCTGCTGTGTAGTCAAAGATGTATCTTTCAATATCCGCAAGCGGAGGTGCGTTTTTATGGCGGAAATTCTCCACAAGCCGCACGGTTTCCGTTTCGCAGCCCGCGCGTGCGGCAGATAACTTAGCTTTTTTAAGGAAATCGAAAACCTCCGCAAACTGTATCTCTCCGTTATCCTCCGCAGGGCACGCGAAGGTCACGGTCGTCTCCTCCGCCTGACGCATGATTTGCGTGAGAATTTTTTCTTCTGCGGCGGTGAGCGAGAAAAACGAATCGACAAAAACGTACTTTCCCTTAAAATACGGATGCCGCGCGAGAGCTTCACCGAGCTTCGCAAGCAAATCGGTGCGGTCTATTCGGCTTTCGCTGAGAATATTGCTGTACGCGGCATAAACCCGAACCGCATCACCGAGCCTTGCGGCGAGCCCTTGGCTCGCGGCAAGTCCGCTTTCCTCCGTTTCCGCAATGAGCAAATCGAGCGCGCGTTCCGCCTCCGCAGGACTGATTCCGCTGTTTTTCAGCTCGTCAATAGCCTTTGTCATGCGCGGAATGTTCCTGTCAAGCCGCACTCGTGTGGGATTATTTTCCTCCCCTGCACCGTAAACGCGGAGAGCAGGTGCCGTCTCAAGCATTGCGCGCCACACAAGAAGTGCGCGTGAGCCATCATCTATCGGGGTATCCGCAAGTCCCCCGTACTCTCGGAACACGGAGTTCGCAAGCCTGGTAAAATTTGTTATTTCAACGCGCAGATTGGCACTGTCGGGAAGCATAGACGCCATTTTCGTCTCCCAAACTACCGTCTGCTGCTCAGGCACGATTACAACCGCACACGCATCTGTTTCCCTGATAACACGCTCGACAAGGCGCTGTACCTCAGTACTCTTGCCCGAACCGGCTCTGCCTATTATAAATCTTACCATATCATGCTCCTTACAAAAAACCGCACGTTAAGTGCGGTATGCTGTATTTTGGGATAGCTGACGAGAGAAGCAACTTTAACAAACGAAATTCTTCAGTTGTTTTCAATATTTTAATCGTCTATTTTTGCAATAATAACCTTTCCCGCAAATGAGCTGTCCTTCCATGTGTCGTAAGGAGATACGAAAGTTTCTCCAACCGACATGGCGATATGCGCG
>JAZODB010000105.1:0-6572 GCA_045596785.1 Eubacteriales bacterium | reverse complement strand
AACCGCCGCATGAACGGGAATCCTGTCCATCCACAAAAGCTGATACATACCGAGCCTGAGTGCCGTTTTCACATCTGAATCGAGCTGTTCGGCAGGAATTTTCGAATATTGAGATATAATATAATCGAGCGTAATTTTGCGCTCGGTAACACCATAAACAAGACGTGTATATAAAGCTCTGTCAGCATGTGAAAAATCGGAATTTTTCAGTGCCGAATCAACCTCAAGGTTCGAATACCGCCCATTCTTCTCTAAAGCTATGAGAGACACCATAGCGCACTCTCTTGGAGTTTTCGGAATATTTTGTTTTTTCTCGTGAGATGCAATATTCATAAATTCAGTCTCTTCTTGTCCTGTTTGCAATTGTCAATAATCTAAGGAAGTTTCCGACAGCGGTCGCAAGTGCGGCAACGTATGTGAGCGCGGCTGCTGTGAGAACTTTTTTCGCAGATGATACACCATCCTCCGACATTCCTGATTCCGAAAGAGCAGTCACAGCGCGGCGGCTTGCATTAAATTCAACAGGAAGCGTCACAAGCTGAAACAATACCGCAGCACCAAACAAAATTACGCCGATATACGCTAATGCAGGGGCTGAAAGAAGCATTCCGATAATAACCAACGGAAATGCCAATGTGGAACCTATATTGGTCATGGGAATTATAGCCGACCTTAACTTTATCGGAAAATAATTCTGTGCATGCTGAACAGCGTGACCTGCTTCATGCGCCGCCACCCCGACGGCAGCCGCTGTACGTGCGGAAAAAACAGAGTCCGAAAGGCGTATAACATTGGTTCTCGGGTCATAATGGTCAGTAAGCTCACCTGAAACCTGCTGAATCTGAACTTGATGCAAGCCATTTCGGTCGAGAATAAGACGCGCCGCATCGTATCCCGTCATACCGCGGTCAGACGGAACTTTTGTATATTTTGAAAAAGTGGATTTCACATTGAACTGCGCCCAAAGCGCAAAAATGAGTGCCGGAAGAACATATATAATATATGTCATATCAATTCCGTAAAAATATGGCATTTAAATTCCTCTTTACTTTATAAAATATAAAAAACGAAGCGAAATTCCGATGCAAGGAAAAATTTAATACTTAAGCAAATCTCCAACCGAAATTTTGCGTCCGCGGATAAAATCCGCCGCCGCCATTCGCTTTTTTCCCTCGGGAATGACACCGCTTACGGATATGAGTCCGCCGCCGCATGAAATTATAATCTCTCCGTTGCCGACAGTATTGAGCGACACAACAGTTCCCGATTCTTCCGAGCTTTCGCCACTTAGCACGCGCGCAGATGTCAATTTAAGAATATGACCATCTGGAGTTCTTGTCATGGCGCATGGCATCGGAGACAACCCGCGTATCAGATTTACAACACTTCTTGGACTGCGTGAAAAGTCAACGACCGTATCTTCCTTTTCGATTTTTGCGGCATACGATGCACCTGTATCAGGCTGTTTTTCTCGTGTAACAGTACAGTTTTCTATGCGGTCTATGACCTCGCACATTGCAATCCCTGCCATTTCAGCAAGCCTATCGTGAAGTGAACCGAAATCATCATCATCGGAAATCGCACATTCGAGCTTCAAAATCATATCCCCCGTATCAAGTCCGTCATCCATATAAATAGCGGTAATTCCCGTAACGGTTTCTCCGTCGATTATTGCACGCTGAATGGGGGATGCACCTCTGTATTTCGGCAAAAGCGAGCCGTGAGCGTTTACACATCCGTATTTAGGATAAGCAATTACATAATGGGGAAGAATTTTTCCGTATGCCGCGACGATAATAAGCTCCGGCTTAAGCTCATCAAGAACTGCGGCAAAAGCACCGTCTTTAAGTGTTTGCGGCTGATATACGGGAATATCGTTTTCCTCGGCAAATTCTTTAACGGGAGACGGAATCATCTTCATCCCTCTACCCTTCTGTTTATCCGGCTGAGTCACAACACCTATAATTTCGACTCCGCTTTTATTATATACAGCTTTAAGACATTCTTTCGCAAGATCGGGCGTACCCATAAATAAAATTTTCATTTAAATTATCCCTATTCTTCCAAAAAAATCAATGTTTTCTCTCTCCAAACTGCTCCTCAACCTCTTCGGGAGTCAAAATATGCACCGAACGCTCGGTAAACAGATGTCCGTCAAGGTGGTCAAGCTCATGGCATAGGCAACGCGCATTCAAGCCCTCACCTTCTATTGTAAATTCCTCGCCGAATCGGTTTAACGCTTTAACAGTAACTTTCATAGGTCTTTCCGTAATTCCCCAAACATCGGGAACGGACAAACACCCTTCAATTTCATTCTGTTCACCCTCTGCGGAGATTATTTCGGGATTTATAAGCTCCACTATTTCCTCTCCCGTATCAACAACGCAGATTCTGCGGAGAATACCGACCTGAGGTGCGGCAAGTCCCACGCCGTTCGCATCAACGAGTGTATCTCGCATGTCATCAAGGAGCTGACATATTCTCGGTGTAATCTCCGTAACGGGACGGCAAACCTTTTTAAGAGTCGAGTCCCCTTCTTTTACTATATTCAATATTGCCATGAATTTCACCTCTGAAATAAATAATTTCTTATCGTTGACTTGTTATACCGTACTTGGATTAAGATCAACCGAAATCGTAATTTTTCGGCTTGATTTGGAGTAATTACGATTCCCGTTAGCTTCGCCGGGAGTAAACCGTCCAAATTCGCACATAATCTCTGACAAAAATTCTCGCGTTCTCTTGTTAATCCTACACTTCATTACAAATCGCATTCTGCAAATATTCTGTATCCTGTAAACAGGTGCCTCAAACGGTCCGTAAAGCACCACGGGTATATCCGAAAAATCTGCTCTCGTACATTCGATTATCCGTTCGTACATTCGATTTGTAACAAGTCCGAGATACCCCTCGTCAGCACTTGACAAAGTAATTACCGCAATATCACAGAATGGCGGGAAGCACAAAGCTCGCCTGAGTCTGATTTCACCTGAATAAAAGCTCTTGTAGTCCTGTTTTGCAGCTTTTAGTATTGCCTCATTGTCCGGATTGTACGTCTGAATAACTGCCACTCCGGGTACATCTGCTCTTCCTGCTCTGCCGATAACCTGCGTAAGCATTGCAAATGTGCGTTCGCTTGCACGATAATCATCAAGCGTAAGAGTCGAATCGGCGTTTAATACCCCAACGGTAGCAACGCGCGGAAAATCGTGACCTTTTGTAACCATTTGAGTTCCGAGAAGAACATCTGCCTCGCCGTTTCGGAATTTTGATAAAATTTCCTCATGTGAGCATTTTTTCTGAGTCGTATCAAAATCCATTCGAAGCACTCTCAGATCGGGAAACATTGTTACAATATCATCCTCTGCTCTCTGAGTACCGCATCCCATGAACAGAAAATGCTCTTTGGCGCAGTTGGGGCATTTTTCGGGAACTTTAGTTTTATATCCGCAAGTATGGCATACTAGATATCCGTTTTCGCGTCTATAATTTTCGAAATCGTCATCCCCGCGCGTCATATTCAATCTTGTCTTTGCGTGATATGTAAGAGTTACGGAGCAATTAGGGCATTTTATGCTGTGTCCGCATGTTCTGCACGACACATAGTTATTATACCCACGTCTGTTAAGAAATAAAATCGACTGGTTGCCGTTTTTCTTATCATCCAAAAGACGGGCGGCAAGAACACTTCCGACCGGAGACAAATTCCCCGATGCAGTTTCCCCTCGCATATCGCAGATTTGTACGGTAGGTAATTCAGCGTTACCGTATCTTTCCTTAAGCTCAACAAGAGTGTACACACCGGTCTCGGCTTTGTAATAGCTCGTAACAGACGGAGTGGCTGATGAAAGCACCATTACTGCATTATGGTCACGGCAACGTCTCCGAGCTATATCATGAGCATGATACTTCGGATTCGTATCCGATTTATATGTATATTCATGCTCCTCGTCAATTATAATCATACCGATGTCAGCAAGAGGTGCAAATATAGCCGAGCGCGTGCCGATTACTATATCCGCCTCTCCGTCACGTATTCTGCGCCACGCATCGTATCTTTCGCCTGTCGACAAAGATGAATGTATAACTGCAATGCGATTGCCGAATCTGCGAATAAAAACTCCGACAGTTTGAGGAGTAAGTGCTATTTCGGGAATCAGCATTATGACGCCTCTTCCGTCATTCGTTACTCTCTCTATTGCTTCCATTATAACGTTGGTTTTACCTGAGCCCGTGACCCCGTGAAGAAGTGCGGCACTCGGATTTCCGGATTCATAAAGTGAGATAATTTTGTTATATGCCTCCCGTTGCTCTGCCGACAGCGTTGGCACAACATAGACCTCTCTTGAATCTATTTTATAATCCTCGGCGGTAAAACGATTTCTGTATTCGTTTTCGGTTGAGATTGATATAAGTCCGTATTCCTCAAGTGCAGACAAAGCAGTTTTGCCCGCAGGCGTTGAAATTCCGATTTCTTCAAATAATGACAAAGAGTCTGCACCGTCTTCATTTTTAAGAGCCAACAATATTTTTTTCTGATTGGAACCGCGAAGCCGAGACACAACCTCATCAAAATACGATGCATCGGTTTGTATTTTTTCATTAAACTTCTCGGACAAAAAAATCCTCTTACGAAGCTTTACCGCAGCTTGTCCTTTAGTTTCGGTGCACTTCTCGCACAAATCATACTTTATCATCAGTGCAAGAACCTTTGTACAGTCAAAATCAAACTCAGCCTGCAAGCTTTGGCATGAGAATCTTTGGCGTTCGGAAGCAAGCGAATACACAAGTCTCCCACGTTCTCCGACAGCATCGAGTGCAGTCGCAATACTCATTTCCGATTTTCTCTCATCGGATGGCACAACGCGATAGTATGTAACCACTTTAGAAACAGCCGCCGACGGAAGCACTGTGCGTACAGCTTCTCCGAATGTGCAGAGGGTATATTCCTTGACAAATCTGCACAAGCCGAGCATTTCAGTTGAAAGAATCGGACCATCACTCAATAACGAAATAATAGGCTTCATTCTCTCATCAGGCTCACCGCCTGACAGTGCTGTGACAATCCCAGTCATTCTCCGATTGCTTCTGCCGAAAGGAATTTCCACAATAACACCGGGCACAACGGATTCTTTCAATGTCACCGGAATAAAGTAGCTGTACTCTTTGTCCGCGTGATACGGAATATCCAAAATGAAAATTTCAGCGATCTCCGTCATACCTCAGTTCCTCTCTTTTTACTTTATATCAATTACTGCTCATCCTTTACCGGATCTGACGCTTCCGTACAATTGTCCGCTTCACTAACGCTCTTCTGCGCTTCTGCTTCGGAAACAAGCTCCGCACCGCGCCCTATCATTTCAACCGTTCCGTCAGGTTCGATTATTTTAAATTCTCCGTTGTAAAGCCCCGAAATAGCAGTTTTCACAGCCTTTTCATCTCTATACTCACGTTTTATCATGCTTGCAATACTGTTCTTTTTGTCAGAATCCTTACTGAGTGACAATCTTTCGGCATATTCTCTATGCTTAACGTACTCATCAGTAATTATTCTCGCACATTTTGCTGTTGCAACAACGAGAGTATAGCGGTTTATTTTATTGTTATTTGTAAGTTCTGCGATAGACGGATAAATCATGATTATTCCCTTTCTTTGTTGTTTATTTATTCTTTGTTTGTTGTTTATTTATTAATCCTATTTAAAGTATTCGCTTATGTAATCGGAAACTCTATTAGATTTCATGTGCTCAGCTTTGATTATTGACAAAATATCCGCAGCACATTCTGCTGTCTTTCCGGTTTCATTAACAACCACATAGTCATATTTCGGAGCCTCAAGAATTTCTGCTCTCGCTCTTGCAAGCCGTCCGGCTATTACCTCATCCGATTCTGTGTTGCGGCTTCTGAGCCTTCTCTCTTGTTCCTCGGCACTCGGAGCGATGAGCATAATAGTTGTACATTTGTCACCAAGCAATTTTTTGACCTGAGAGCCGCCGTCAACCTCTATTTCAAGGATAAGATCTTTTCCCGATGAAATTATACGATTTGCTTCTGACTTCAATGTACCGTAATAATTTCCGTTATACTCCGTATATTCGAGAACCTCATCATTCTCGATGAGTTTCTCAAACTCCTTTCGGGTTATGAAATAGTATTCCACACCGTTTTCTTCGCCCTCTCTCGGTGCTCTTGTTGTAGCAGAAACCGAAACCGAGGCGTTTTTATAAATTTCACGAAGCACTTCAAGCACAGTTCCCTTTCCGCTTCCCGACGGTCCCGAAATAACAAATACTATTCCGTCATTCATCCTCTGCCTCCGTGTCTGCATCATCCGCACCGTTCAAACGCCCGGATATTGTTTCGTTTTGTATGGCTGACAAAATAATGTGGTCCGAATCCATAATAACCACGCAGCGTGTTTTTCTGCCGCATGTACAGTCGATAGCACGTCCGCTGTCTCTCGCATCCTGAATCAGTCTTTTGGCAGGTGCCGATTCAGATGAAACCACAGCCACTACCCAAGTCGGATCGTAGCCATGTCGTTCTGTGAGCCAAGGAGTTGGTAAGACCCA
>JAZODB010000104.1:0-6737 GCA_045596785.1 Eubacteriales bacterium | reverse complement strand
TGGCTACGATCCGACTTATATTGTCCCGTGTATGAGATTTCGGATGCCGAAACCTCCTCCGGAGTTCCGGAAGCTATGACCGTTCCGCCTCCGTCTCCTCCCTCGGGACCCATGTCTATTATATAGTCCGCACATTTTATTACGTCGAGATTGTGCTCTATTACGACTACGGTATTCCCCTCGTCGGTGAGTCTGTCGAGAATTGAGATAAGATGCTTTGCATCCTCGGAGTGCAGTCCTGTTGTAGGCTCGTCGAGGACATATAGCGTCCTTCCCGTTGAGCGCCGTGAAAGCTCCGTGGCGAGCTTGACTCGCTGAGCCTCACCGCCCGACAGAGTTGTGGATGACTGACCGATTTTTACATATCCGAGCCCGACGTCACATAGGAGACGGAGGCGGTTTGCTATTTTCGGAATATCGCGGAAAAACTCAACACCCTCGTCGGCAGTCATGTCGAGGACATCCGCTATACTTTTATCTTTGTATTTTACCTCAAGAGTTTCGCGGTTGTAACGCTTTCCGTGACATACGTCGCAGGTGACGTATACGTCGGGAAGGAAGTGCATCTCGATTTTCTTTACGCCGTCGCCCTCGCATGCCTCACAGCGTCCGCCCTTTACGTTAAAGGAGAAGCGTCCGCTTTGGTAGCCGCGCGTTTTCGCACTCGGAACGCTTGCAAACAGATTTCGAATATCGGTAAACAAACCGGTGTAGGTTGCGGGGTTTGAGCGTGGAGTGCGTCCTATCGGAGATTGGTCGATTGCGATGATTTTATCGAGGTTTTCGACACCTTCGATTCTGTCATGTGTTCCCGGATAGGTGGTTGCACGCATGAGCTTTCGTGCAAGAGCGCGATACAGAATTGAGTTTATCAGGGAGGATTTACCCGAGCCGGACACTCCCGTTACGCACACAAAGCATCCGAGTGGGATATCTGCGGTTACGTTTTTCAGATTGTTTTCGCGCGCGCCTATTATGCGAAGGAATTTACCGTTTCCGGCGCGGCGTATTTTTGGAACATCGATTTTTTTTCTTCCCGAGAGGTAGTCTCCCGTTATTGAGTTTTCGCACGCCATAAGCTCTGCGGGTGTTCCGCAGGCGACAACCTCACCGCCGTGGACTCCCGCCGCAGGCCCGATATCTATGATGTAGTCGGCGGCTTCCATTGTTTCGGTGTCGTGCTCCACTACGATTACGGAGTTTCCGAGGTCGCGCAAACTTTTAAGTGTTGCGATGAGCTTTCCGTTGTCTCTCTGATGCAGTCCGATTGACGGCTCATCAAGAATGTACAAAACTCCCGCAAGAGATGAACCTATCTGTGTCGCGAGTCGTATTCTTTGCGCTTCACCGCCTGATAGGGTAGATGATTTTCTCGCGAGGGAGAGATAGTCAAGTCCCACGCTTACGAGAAATCCGAGACGGCTTTTCAGTTCTTTGATTATTTCACGTGCGATTTGCATTTCCGCGTCGGAGAACGAAAGGCTTTCCGTGAATTTCAGAGATTCGGCAATGGACACCGAGCAGAACTCGTGAATGTTTTTTCCTCCGACCGTCACTCCCAATGAGTCGCGGTTCAGCTTTGCTCCGTGGCAGTCGGGACACTCGCGGTCGGTGAGAAATTGTTCGTAATATTCAAACTCCCATCCTCCCGGCTGAGCGCGCTTTTCGATAATGGAAAGAAGTCCCTCAAAAGCAAGAGTCTGAGTTTGGCTTCTGTCACCGAAGTAACGGGTAATCGTGAGCTTTTCCTGTGAGCCGTAGAGAAGCACATTATATGCTTCCGCGGAGAATTTTTCGATTGGCATGTCAAGGCTCGCGCCGTATTTGCCGATTGCGGCAGCGATAAGCGGTCCGTTCCAACTGTCATCGGTGAGTGTTTTGAAGCCGTTTACGGCAACTGCGCCGCCATCAAGGGATAATGTTTTGTCGGGCAGTATTTTTTCGGGGTCAGCGGAGCGCAGAACACCGAGTCCCGTGCATGTCGGACATGCGCCGAACGGATTGTTGAATGAAAACATACGCGGCTCAAGCTCGCCGAAGCTGATTCCGTGCTCAGGGCAGGCGTAATTTGTGGAAAATTCCGTCTCCTCCGCCTCCTCGCCTGCGCGCGGAACCGTGACGAAGATGACGGAACCGTCGGATTCGCGCAGAGCGCACTCAACGGAGTCTGTTAGGCGGCTTTGTATCTCCGCTTTCATCACGAGACGGTCTATCACAAGCTCAATCGAGTGACGCAGATTTTTGTCAAGCTCTATGTCCTCGGTGAGGTCGTAGATTATCCCATCTATACGTGCGCGGACATATCCGTTTTTCTTCGCATCGGCTAAAATTTTTTCCTGACGTCCTTTTTTACCGCGAACGACGGGAGAAAGAATCATAAAACGCTCCCCTTCGGGATGAGCCATTATTTTGTCGATTATCACATCCACCGAGGTTTGGCGTATCTCGCGTCCGCATACGGGACAGTGAGGAACTCCGAGACGCGCATACAAAAGACGAAGATAATCGTAAATTTCGGTTACCGTTCCCACGGTCGAGCGTGGGTTTTTTGAGGTGGTTTTCTGGTCGATTGATATTGCGGGGGAGAGCCCCTCAATAGAGTCGACGTCGGGCTTGTCCATCTGACCGATGAACATTCGCGCGTATGACGAGAGGGATTCCACAAAACGCCTGTGTCCCTCGGCGTAAATTGTATCAAATGCAAGTGAGGATTTTCCCGAGCCTGACATGCCCGTGATTACCACGAGACGGTCGCGTGGGATATCCACATCTATATTTTTTAGGTTGTTCATCCGCGCACCGCGGACCGATATATATTCGGGCATATTTTTGTATCCTTCAATTCGACGCATCTGCGTCGTTTTTTTGTTTTTACAGCAGCTTCATTTTTTTCGCGCGCTCTATTATTTCGTCGGAGCGCAGCTTGTCATCGCGGTATGCTTTACGCAGAAGCTCCGAGGGTATAAATTCATCGTATTTTTCGAACACGGGAGCTTCTGTGGGGGAAATGAGAGAATCGAGGTCAATCCCGTTTGCGGAGATTTCGGCAGACAGCATACGCATCATATCGTCACCGCGTCCGCCTTCAAGCTTAAACGTCATGTAGTGGCAGCCCTCGAAATCCATACCCGTGAGCTTGAAGCTGCCGCTGTTTTTCGTAAGATAACGGCGAAGCGTTCTGAAGCTTCGTGTACCGAGCCACGGGAACAATGCCCACGTGTATCCGCCGAGCGGAATTATACAGCTTTCGGTAAGTCCCGTATTTCGCGCAACTGCTCGCGCAGCCCGAAGCCTTGCGAGTGCTCCCTCGCGCAAATAGGGATATTCGGTATCCTCGCGGAGTACGCGGCGCATACGCTCAAGTATTTTCGTGTGAACCTCACCGTAATCACCGGGCCAGCTCACCTCCATTTTGCCCCGAACCGCTTTGACGTATATGAGACGTCGGGGAATGTCAAGCTCCTCCACCTCCCAAACGCGGCCTGCGAGAGCAAAGCGGTCGCCGACGGGCGGCGGAGTGGTAATCACGCCGATTTCATCCGACTCACAGCGGACAGTGTAGTCCTCCGTATCCTTAAAGACCGCGTAAAATTTAAAGGAATTAACAATTTTTTCGCCGCGCAGACCTACTATAAGCTCACGTTCATCTGTGAGCTCAAGCCAATCGTTATTTATCATGGATAACAGAAGCGTTTTGTAGTCGCTCTCGTCAATCGACTCAAACGGAGGAAGCGAGAGGATTTTTGCGGCAAGCTCGCGCGCTGTGACAGCACCGCTTGATGCGACTGCGGAAAGAGTCTGCTGAAACAGCAGGCTGAACGGACAGTGACGGATTGCGGGAGGCTCGATGAAACGTTCCTCGATGTAGAGCTGCACTATCGCGATTGCTTTGAGAAGCTCCCACGGTATGAGCTGAGGAAGAGGTGTGTTCGGCAGTGCGCTTTCCTCTCGGAACACCATCATCATTTCAGGCGGGACGCCTCGTCTGCCGCTTCGTCCGAGTCTTTGGAGAAAGGATGAAACGGAGTTCGGCGCGCCCTGCTGAATCACTCGTTCGAGACGGCCGATGTCGATTCCGAGCTCCATTGTTACGGTGGCGCATGCAACACAGCTTATATCGTCATCTTTCATTTTCATTTCCGCTTCCTCGCGGATGGCGGCTGAGAGAAAACCGTGATGGATTAGGAATACATCGGGCTCGCCGCGGTACTCTGCAATTTCGCGCAGTGTGGCGCAAATATATTCGGTTTCCTCACGGGAATTTGAGAAAACGATAGCTTTTTTGTTTTTCGAAGCCTCGTAGATATATTCGTATCCCTTGTCGAGAGACATGGCAGTCTGCTTTTTGTTTTCGTCGGGCGTTTCTTCTTCTGCGGGATCGCAGGAGATATAGAAATGCTCCATTCCGAGACGCCAGCGGATTTTCGCTGATGGAATTTCGGGAACAGAGGTGTCGTGTCCGCTTCCCGCGCCGAGCCACTCAGCAGCAAGCTCCATATCTCCGAGGGTTGCGGAAAGACCGATTCTTCTTGGGGATACGCCTGTTTTTTCACGCAAGCGAGCGAGCTGACATATGATTTGATTTCCTCGATCGGAGCCCGTCAGCGTGTGTATTTCGTCGATTACAATGTATCTGAGATCCCCGAACAAACGGATGAGGTCGGAGGAACGAGTTATGAGCATTGCTTCAAGTGATTCGGGGGTGATTTGCAGGATTCCTCGCGGATTTTTAAGTGCACGCTGTTTGTGTGATGCAGCAACATCGCCGTGCCAATGGTATACGGGAATCCCCGCTTCTCCGCACAGCTCGGAAATTCGTCCGAATTGATCGTTTATGAGAGATTTCAGCGGTGCAATGTACAGCGCTCCTATGGAGCTTGGCATGTCGTCGTAAAATTCCGACAGAATCGGAAAGAATGCCGCTTCGGTTTTTCCCGATGCGGTCGGAGAGGGAAGAAGCAGATTGTTCTCGGTGGAGAATATTATTTCGGCTGCGGCAACTTGTACGGGACTCAGCGCGTTCCAGCCGTGACTGTATATAAATTCGCGTATAAACGGCGAATAGCTGTCAAAAACCGACATTATTTGTTCTCCCTTCGTTCATTGATGTGTATTTCAGAATTCTATATCGTCGAGAGTTACCGCAGGGCGTTTTTGCTCTGCGGAGGATGTTTTTTCCGCTGTGTCCGTATCGGTTTCGGTCGATTCATCGGGATTTGCGGCGGATGAGTGCGGCATGTTGCCCACTATATCGGAAAAGGACTTGTCGTTGTTTGAGTACAGCAGGTCGAGAATTGTTACGAAATCGCGGATTATCTCGCGCGGCGTAATCATTGAGTCGGCACCTTCACGCGAAAGAGAGGTGATGAGGAAAGTACGCATATCATCCTCGGAAACTCTTACGCTCCAACGGTGATACTCTCCGTGAAGTGAGGAGAGGCGTATTACGAGAGCAAGAAGCTCACTGTCGGACAGTCGGCGCAGTCTGATTACGGGCTGCATCAGACTGCGAAGCTCTCCTCCGCCGAAGCGCCCATCTGCAAGACGGCTTCTCAGAGCCTCATAGCTGTACAGTCCGCGGCGGCTGTCTTCGAGAAATTGCGGAGTGCCTCCGAAGACTATCATGAGACCGGGAGCGCGTCCCTGCATTGTATCGTTGAACATGGAGAGGATTTTTTCGTAATTGTTTTCGCGCGAGATTCGGTTCGGGATTTTGTATAGGTTTACGCACTCGTCGATGAATATGCACAGACCGCTGTAACCGACAAGTCTGACGAATGATGTAAACAGTTTTATATAATCATACCAATTATCGTCGTTTATGACAGTGAGTGAGCGTAACCCTATTGCTTGACGAGCCTCGGTCCTTGTAGAGTATTCACCTCTCAGCCATTTCAGACAAGCGGACTGCTTTGCGTCATCATCGCATTTCCATGCATTATAGTATTCACGGAGTACCGAGGCAAAGTCGAAGCCGCCCACATCGGATTCAAGCTCGCGGAGATTTTTCATGATGCGGCGTCCGAACTCGGCATCGTATTCGGAGGAATTATCAACAAATCCGTCGCTGTCAAGCTCTTCGGCTACGGAGGTAAACCATTTTCCGAGTATTACGGGTAAAGCACCTCCGTCGGGAGAGGATTTGCAGGCGAGATTTTTCATAAGCTCACGATATGTTGCAAGTCCGCCTCCGCTGCTGCCCGACAGCTTTCTTTCGGGGGAAAGGTCACAGTCCGCGGTAATAAATCCTCTTTCGAGCGCGTAGCCGCGGGAAAGCTGAATCAAAAAGCTTTTTCCCGAGCCATACCGACCTATTATGAATTTTGCCGCACCCTCGCCATCGGAGACTCGGTCAAGAGAGGATACGAGTGCTTTGATTTCGTCATTTCGTCCGATTGCTATATACGGTGCTCCGACACGCGGAACAACTCCTGCCGAAAGAGACGACAGAAGTGTGCCGAGTATTCTTCGCGGGACTCCGCCCGCCGATTTGTTCAGTGTAGCCAATTGCAAACATCCTCTCTGTAATCTTCTATCAATTCAAATCCGTGCCCGCTGTTTTCAAGAACAACGTCGCCTATAATATCGAGAAAAACGGTGTTGATTCTGTCGGCAAGCTCACCCTCGTGAATGCCGTGCTCCTTGCAGTACTCGCGAAAGCTTCCGTTGATTGCCGATTCAAGTCCGTCGTGCAGCTGAGCGTCAGTCTTATCCGAGTCTGATTCATCGGGCGTTTT
>JAZODB010000103.1:0-27160 GCA_045596785.1 Eubacteriales bacterium | reverse complement strand
CAAGAAGTTTATTACCAGAGGTAACGTTGTCGACATGGCAGTCGGTGTTGTTGTCGGCTCAGCATTCACAGCCATTGTTAATCAAATAGTGCAGGGTATAATCAATCCTCTGATTGGAAAATTGTTCGGAAATATAAATCTTTCCGACTATAAGATTGTGCTCACTGCCGCTACTGAGGAAACTCCGGAGGTGGCAATAATGTACGGTTCATTGATTCAGGCTGTTATTAACTTTATTCTTGTTGCACTTTCTGTATTTGTTTTGGTGCGTTCAATAAATAAGGTCAAGGAGTCAATGAAGAAAAAGGAAGAGGAGACAAAGAAAGAAGAGCCTAAGCCGGCTCAGCCGTCCGAGGAAATCCTGCTTCTCCGTGAAATCAGAGATTCATTGAAAAAATAATAAAAATACGTGGGCATCGATTTTTCTGATGCCCACGTTATTTTTATATCGGAATAAATATTTGAAAATATTATATACGAGATTTGCAATTTCCAGTTACATTTCAAATATATTTATGCTATAATCACAATTGTTTAAAATGAAGGGCGCCGAGATTTACTTAATGCGTTTGTCAGATTGATTTTTTAAGGGATTTCAAAGCGTGAAATGGAAATAAAGAAATTGTTGGAAAAGGAAAGCGAGAAAAGTGTTGCCGATATTTTAAATCTGATATATGATATGCACGCGGATGAATTATTCGACAATATTTATTCCTGCGGCGTATGCTGTCGGATTTCCGGCGATAATGCTGCACGGTTTATTTAACGATATGGGAGAGCCATCCGTTTGTGTGATTATTCCTCCGGCTTCTTCGATTATTATTGAGCTTGCCGCAAAGTCCCACGGAGAGAGGCTGTACTCAAAAAAGAAACCTATTTTTCCGCACGCGGTATCACACAAATCAAGCGCAGCGGAGCCTGAGCGGTGAATATCAAGTGAGCTTGCGAATAATTTGTAAGCTGTTTCAAAGGATTTTTTTCCGAGCTCATTTTTACGGTAGGGAGTTGTTCCGAAAGCAACAAGGCATTTTTCGAGTGGGAGATTTGAAACTGCAATCGGAACAGTTTTCCCGTTGCATGTTAAAAACGCTCCGTTTCCACGGCAGGCATGATAAAGATGGTCATTGTATGGATTGTATACGGCTCCGTAAATCACCTGTTTGTCTCTGCAAATTCCGACGGATATTGCGCTGTGGCGGCAGTCAAAGATGAAGTTTGTCGTTCCGTCGATAGGGTCGATTATCAGGTACAGAGAACTGTCATCTGATTTTCCTCCGCTTTCCTCCCCGATAAATACAGCTTCCGGAAGAGCTTTTGCAAAGGCGGCACGCAAATATTCTTCGACCTCAACATCATATTTTGTGGCAAAGTTGGCATCGCCTGATTTCACGGTGATGCCATTTCTCATGTCATGTGCGCTCAGCATAATTTTTGCGGCTTCAAAGATTATTTGGGGTACAAATTCAAACATATATTTTCCTCAGTTTTAAAATATGGTTGTTTATGCGTATTTTATAAATTTTATTCCGCCTCGGTCTGTGAGCGGTCCGTCAGACAATGGATGCAGTAAAAATCCGTGTTCTGCGGCGAGCGTCTTTATATCGGATTCCAATTCCATTCCGGAGATATCTCCGAAAAAATAAAAAGTTCCGCTTGCAAAGCCTCCCACACCGCCTATAAAACCGACGTTATATCCGGGGAGAGAAATTCCTTTGTTTGATACAAGCACCGACGAAAGAGCGTTTTTGGAAACCTCATCGTAAATTCCCGAATCTGATGTGATAAGTAATCCATCGGCATAAATGCACGAGCATCCGGCATACCCTTGCTTTACCGAAACAACTGTCAGTTCGCACAGTTCGGCACAGCGAAGAATTTCGGGAGCTGCATATTTTTTATTGCATATCAGAAAATTGCCGCATACAGCGGTATTTAATCCGATATCGTGGGGGTACACGGAGCTGCGAGGCATGTCTGAGGTGACTATGGAAAGGTTGCCATGTTCTGCGATACGGTCTATAAGCGATTGATTTTTTTCATAGTACCCGGATGAAACAACAAGATAATTACCCACAATGCTCATAATCATGTCGGGATGCGACTGCACAGGTCTTGCTATATCATGGTCAGGCGGTAAAGTATATACATTAAACAGAGAACCGAGAGACAACAATTCACTGTGTGAAATTTCCGCCGATACAACTGCAAAATACTTACTGTCCAAGTATGGTGATATCTCCTTTAAAAAATTGTTTAAATGCCAAAAACTCCCTAAAAAATTTTAGGGAGTTTTGAGACTGTTTTTTCTCGTGATTACGCGCGGGTTACCTTTCCCGAACGCAGACAGCGAGAGCATACATTAACTGTGGTGTGTGTACCGTCAACAACAGCTTTAACTTTTCTGATGTTCGGTTTCCACGCTCTGTTTGTTTTACGGTTTGAGTGGGATACATTGCATCCGAATGTAACACCTTTACCGCAAATGCAGCACTTTGCCATTTAAGTTACACCTCCATAATAGGAATCATTAAACAAAAGTCAACATCAAATATTATATCACAAGATTTTACGAAATGCAATAGGTATAGATATTTTTTCTTTGATAAATTAAAGTATATTTTATTTTCTGACAGCTTTATCCGAGTTTTTTTAGGAAAACTTCGATTCTATCGAGTGCTTTTGAAATGTGATCTACCGAATATGCGTAAGATATTCTTGCAAAACCTTCTCCGCAGCTTCCGAAAGCTGTTCCCGGGACTATTGCAACACCTGCTTCGCTGAGCAGCTTTTCGCAAAACGCTTCGGATGTGAGACCGAATTTTGAAATATTGGGGTATACATAGAATGCACCCTCCGGGTCAAAGCAGTCAATGCCGAGTCCACGGAGTCCGCCCACTATATACCTGCGTCTGCGATTATATTCGGAGCGCATTTCCTCAACATCTGAATCTCCGCAGCGCATAGCTTCGACTGCACCGAATTGCGACATTGTCGGTGCACACATTATTGCGTACTGGTGCACCTTGAGCATTTGCTTTGTGATTTCGGGCGGCGCAAGAGTGTATCCGAGACGCCAGCCCGTCATTGCGTACGCTTTTGAAAATCCACTTGCTATTATCGTTCTTTCTCTCATACCATCAACAGATGCGATTGAAACGTGAGTTCCCGAATAAGTAAGCTCGCAGTATATCTCATCCGAGAGGACCATTATATCGGTACCGCGGAGGACTTCGGCGATTTTTTCAAGGTCCCCAAGAGTCATAATCGCACCGGTAGGGTTGTTCGGATATGGGAGCACGAGAAGCTTCGTTCGCGGCGTAACAGTTGCCAGAAGTTCTTCTGCGGTGAGCTTGAATTTGTTTTTCTCCTGTGTATTTACATATACGGGGACACCGCCCGCAAGAGAAGCAATCGGACCGTAGCATACGAACGCCGGCTGTGGGATTATTACCTCATCTCCCGGATTTATCAATGCACGCATTGCGAGGTCAATAGCTTCGCTTCCGCCGACCGATACTATTATTTCGGATTCGGGAGAGTAATCGAGTGAAAAACGTCTGCTCATGTATGCGGAGATTTCTCGTCTGAGTTCAAGCGTGCCGCTGTTTGACGTATAGTATGTCTTTCCGTTTTCAAGCGATTCGATTGCGGCTACTCTGATATGCCAAGGGGTTACAAAATCGGGCTGTCCTACCGTCAGGGCAATAACATCTTTCATCCCGTCAAGCATATCAAAGAATTTTCGGATACCCGACGGCTTGATTTCCTGAACGGTTTCCGAAAGTATTTTTGAATAATCAAGCATCAGAATTCGTTTCCTCTCTCATCGATGGGAGCAGCACCGTATATAACATTATTGTCCTTGTATTTTCTAAGCACAAAGTGAGTTGATGTTGAGATAACATCTTCAAGAGTGGAGAGCTTTTCGGCAACGAAGAATGCCACCTCGCGCATTGTTTTCCCTTTAATAAATACGGCAAGGTCAAAACTTCCTGACATCAGATAAAGCGATTCCACTTCGGGATAGTTATAAATTTTCTGTGCAACATGGTCGTAGCCCCTGTCACGCTGCGGTGTGATTTTCAGCTCTATCATTGCACAGACGTACTCTCTGTTTGTTTTATCCCAATCTATTTCTGTGTGATAACCGAGAATAACGCCATCCTTTTCGTAATCTTCAATCAGCTTTTTTATATCACCGACTTCTTTTTCAAGCATAAGAGCCAAGGCTTCGTGTGAAAGCCTTGCGTCATTTTCAAGAAGACGAAGAAGCTCGTTCATATTAATCCTCCGGTTTTTTTGTCATTTTTTGATTTTTTCCATTATTTTGTCAAGTGACAGACCGTATTTATCGGCGATATCCCTTGCATAGCTCTTTCCGTCGGGACGTGCGCGCAGTATTTTGAAACTGCGTGAGCCCTTCTCGATTGCCGCTACAAGATTGTCGATTTTTACTCCTCCATGCGGAACGCAAGAATCGTTTATTGAATCTACCGATGCCGCAAGGTCGTGAAGATGCGTTGAGAAAATTCCGCGGCATTTCACCATTGAAAATCCCTGAAGAACCTCAGAGGCGATATAAGAGCCTTCATACGAACCTGTCGATGAAAGAGATTCGTCAAGAAGCACGAGACTGTCTTCTGAAATCTCGCCGAATATTGCTTCAAGTCGTGAACATTCCTCGCCGAGACGTCCTTTGTCTATTGTATCCTCGCTTCCTGTGGGGAAGTGAGTGAAAATTTCATCGCAGGGGCTTATTACGCACTCATCGGCGCACACGGGAAGTCCGAGCTGTGCCATGACAAATGCAATTCCGACAGCGCATGTAATGACTGACTTTCCGCCGCGGTTCGGGCCTGTGAGAACGTAAATCATTCCGTTTTCATCAAAAATAAAATCGTTCGGAACTACGGGTCCGTCAAGCTTAACCGATACTATGGGATTGCAAAGTCCGTGCGCTTCGAATTTCTTCTCCGAGATAGGGCGTATTTGGGGATGACAAAGAGGACATCCCTTATCTTTCAATTTGAGGAGGAGCTCTGTTGCTTTTGTGACAAATTCGATTTCTGGCATTAATCTTATGAGAAAATCGGTATTTTCAAGCACATAGTGCTGGATTACTTTTTTCCATGAACGGATTGACGAGCGAAATACATCGTTCACAGCTCCGTTGAATGCGTTTACGAGAGCCATTTGTTGATTGTCCGACTGTCCTTTTTTGAATGGCACAAGAGGGGCAATACATGTCATATCGTCGTTTTTGAAATCGAGACGGAGCATCTTGTCAAGAAGCTCTCCCGATTTGAACTGTTCATTGTTTATTGAGAGAACACCCGCGCGGTCAGCGCGAAGCTGAGAATCAAGATTAACTCCGATGGTTACACTTTTTATCTCGCGAACACGCGATGTGAGCTCTTTCAGCTGATTGTTCAGATTCTTGTAATATTCGCTCCCGGTAAGAGTATTTATGCGCTCTGCGAAACGACGGAAAGCTGTGCTTTTCAGTTTTGGAGCGAGCGGAAGAAGCTCATCACGCAACAAATCAAGGAGAGATGTGTAAAGCTCCACCTCGGTAATGCTGTAAAGATACGATTCGGTAGAGGCAACTGAGTCACTTCCGAGACGACGAAGCTCAGTAATATCGTTAAGAAACGGTATCATTTTAATAAGAATATGCGTAAGACTTGGGTTGCTTGTCATATCCTCAAAGGTATCCTGACGGTAAAGAATTACCTCGGGATCACATGTGTAAAAGCTGCCGAAGTCGCAGCTTTTCAAATCCATGAGAAAATAAAGCTCAAGCTGTTCCGCCGTAATCTGAGATAGCTTTGCGCTTTCTTCTCCGAGCATGTGGCGTCTGAGAGTATCTTGGTCGGGATAAAGCAAGCTTATATCGCTGTTATCGATTGTATTTTTTGTTTCTTCCATTTATTTTAACTCCTTTATGGAATTATGAAAAAGAATATTCAATAAACATTATACTATAATTGACATAAAATAAAAAGATACAAATTATGAATTTAATACAGCCTTCAAGAGATAAACCTATAATAAAATACAACCTATCTTGACAAATTTTGATTGGTATAGTATCATTTACAATTAGAAAGTATTTATAAGTTTTCCGAGGTGAAGATGAAAAATCTTTTATTCATATCAACGGGAACAATGGTGGGTCGTTCAAACGGTTATGATTACCGACGTGCTCTGTCCGAAATATACAGACTGTGTGAAAAGAATTTGGGAGACGGTCTCGAATTGATGATGCTTCGATTTTATTATGATAAAACAGAAGCATTGGCGGAGGCGGTAAAATCGTCAGGGGTTCCTGCTCATATTATTCATTGCGAAAAAGAAATCGGTACAATGCTGTCCAATGCCGCTGCACTTTATTCTGACGGCAAATATGCGGATTCCGAGACTCTGTACATGTCGGCAGTTTCTTTATTCCGAGTGAACTGCGAAGTTGGAGCTTCACTTGGAATCGATCGTATGGTTTTGCATCTTTGGGGCGGAATAAACTCGGACAGATATATTGAATACAATATTTCGAAGCTCGGAGAGCTTGAGAAAATTTCGGAAAAATACGGAATCAGACTTCTGATTGAAAATATTCCGTCAAACTGTCACGATCCGCGCTCAAATTGGAAAAAGCTTTTGCCGCAGCTTGGGAGAGCCGGACTTATATTTGATACGCGCTTCGGAAAGCTTCACGAGCAGAGTGCGGATATACTCAGAGATTGTGAGCTTACAGAGAAAATAGAACATATTCACGTCAGTGATTTCGGTGGAGCATACCGTGAATTTGCCGCACTGCGCCCGATACTGCATCCGGGAGAAGGCAGGATTGATTTCACGGAAATATTCTCGCTTCTTTTAGAAATAAAGTACAGCGGAAGTGTTACACTTGAGTCACCTGTTATGGAGGAGGACAAGCTCAATATTTCAAAAATAGAAAAAACTCTCTTTTTACTGAGAGAAAACTTGAATAAAATATAAGAAAATATAGGAAATGAAAAATGAAAAATTTCATGTGTAAAAATTTTCTTCTGACTAATGAAACTGCTCGTATTCTTTATCATACTTATGCGGCGAATCTGCCGATAATTGATTATCACTGCCACGTATCTCCGCGTGAGATTGCTGAAAATAAACAGTATTCCAATATAACAGAGCTTTGGCTCGGCGCGGACCATTACAAATGGCGTGCAATGCGAAGCTTCGGGATTGAGGAGAAATACATTACGGGTGACGCATCCGATTACGATAAATTTATGGCTTATGCAAAAGTTATGCCGTATCTTATCGGAAATCCACTGTACCACTGGACTCACCTTGAATTGAAGCGCTATTTTGACTGCGATTTGATTCTCTCGCCAGATACCGCTGACGAGATTTGGCGGCTTACCTCGGATATGCTTTCGAGCCCCGATATGCGTGTGCGTGGTCTTATCGAAAAATCAGATGTTGAAATTTTATGCACTACCGATGACCTCGCAGACTCGCTTGAGT
This sequence comes from Eubacteriales bacterium, assembly GCA_045596785.1. Taxonomy (GTDB): domain Bacteria; phylum Bacillota; class Clostridia; order Oscillospirales; family CAG-272; genus UMGS1696. The sequence goes on along the minus strand of JAZODB010000103.1, from coordinate 19,648 downwards.
ATCACCGCGCCATTGCCGATGATAAATCATTTAAAACTCAGGTTCTTCCCGCATTCAGCCCCGATAAGTGCTTCAATATCAACAAATCGGGACTTCGCTCGTATTATGAAAAGCTCGGTGCGGCTGCGGGCATTGAAGTGAAGGATGTTGCGAGTCTTAAGGATGCCCTTGTTCGGCGTATGGATTATTTCGATTCACTCGGATGTCGTACTGCAGACCACGGGCTTGATGAGTTCCCCATGTTTGTTAAGCCTAACGAATACGCCGCAAACTGTGCCCTTGAGTGTGCACTTTCTTCGGATGGTCGCGATGTGACGACGGAGATGCTTTGTGTGCTTAAATGTGAGATGCTCGGCTTCCTTGCCGCTGAATATGCGCGCCGAGGTTGGGTAATGCAAATACATGCGGGGGTTTACAGAAATGCAAATACCCCTGTTATGAAAAAACTCGGTCCGGACACGGGATTTGATACAATAGGCTTTACAAATGTTACGGGACTCATAGAGCTTCTCGACATGATGGAGAGTGGGCGAGGATTGCCAAGGACTATACTTTATTCGATAGATCCCAATTGCAATGCCGCAATTTCGACGATGATAGGATGCTTCCAGACTTCGGAGGACGGATATCCAAAGGTAATGCAGGGCTCTGCATGGTGGTTTAACGATTCGATTGACGGTATGAAAGCGCAGATGGCAGGCCTTGCAAATACAAGCGTGTTCGGAAGATTTAACGGTATGCTTACGGATTCCCGCAGCTTCACCTCGTACTCGCGCCATGAGTATTTCCGAAGAATACTATGCAATTTTATCGGTGAGCTTGTGGAGGAGGGAATGTATCCGTTTGAGCCCGAGATGCTCGCAACCCTGGTATGTGACATATGCTATAACAATACGAAGAACTTTTTCAGGTTTATTACAACAAAATAAAGGATATACAATAAATGAGCTTTATAAAAAAATTTATCGGAGACAAAAATTTTTATCGTCTTTTGCTCATGCTTGCTCTGCCAATAGTAATTCAGCAGGGGATAACAAACTTTGTAAGTCTGCTTGACAATATTATGGTCGGAAAGCTCGGAACACTTCATATGAGCGGAGTATCAATAGTCAATCAGCTCATATTTGTGTTCAATTTGGCATTGTTCGGAGGATTGTCTGCCGCATCAATATTCGGTACACAATTCTTCGGAGTGGGCGACTATGTGGGAATGAGGGATTCTTTCAGGTTTAAGATGATTTTTGCAGTGGTTATAACCGGCGCTGCAATTGTTATTTTCTCCGTATTCGGAGATGAGCTGATACTGCTTTTTCTGAATAACGAAGAAAATACACAGGAGGAGATAGCGGAGACATTAAAATACGCTGAGAAGTATCTTAAAATTGCCCTTATAGGACTGCTGCCTTTCGCCATTGTTCAGGCATACGCCGGAACTTTGCGTGAAATGGGGGAAACTGTTTCTCCAATGATTGCGGGATGCATTGCCATTGTTGTGAATCTTGTTTTTAACTATATTCTTATATACGGTAAATTCGGATTCCCTGAAATGGGAGTATCGGGTGCCGCTTTGGCTACGGTTATGTCGAGATTTGTGGAGATAGTGTATATTTTGATTTGGTCACATCGCAGAGTGAAAAAATTCAAATTCCTTGAAGGCGCATATAAAAGCTTGAAAATACCGATGCAGCTTGTCAAAAAGATTATAATTACAGGTTCGCCCCTCCTTATAAATGAATTTTTTTGGTCTCTCGGCACAACCTTTATAAACCAAAATTACTCTATGAGGGGAATTACTGTAATTGCTGCTACAAATATCGCCACTACTGCTTGGAATCTTTTCTGCGTTATAATGTTTTCCATGGGAACCGTTGTTTCGATTATGGTTGGGCAAAAGCTCGGAATAGGTGACAGTGAGGGAGCTGTGGATACTGACCGAAAGCTTCTGTTTGTTACATTTGTTTCGCATGTAATTATCGGAATAGCAATTATTATTGTAGCGCCGTACATACCTCTTATTTACAATGTGGAGCCCGAGGCGCAGGAGTTTGCAACAAAATTTCTTACAGTTGCGGGAATCTCCCTTCCCGTACACGCACTTGTTCATGCGATTTACTTTACTCTGCGCGCGGGAGGAAAGACAATTGTGACGTTTCTTTTCGATTCCGTGTACTTGTGGTGCGTGCCTGCGCTTATTTCGTTCATTCTATGCAGATTTACAGCGGTTCCGATAGTTTATATTTATTTTATGGTACAGTTTTCAGATGTTATAAAGCTAATGATAGGACTGCCTATGCTGAAGCCGAGCTTTTGGGCGAAGTGTGTCATAACCGATGTTACTCAAAAGAAAGGATAAATTAATGAGACTATTGTTCAAGCAAAGATTTTTTTCGTGGTTTGACTCTTATGATATTTACGATGAAGCAGGTTCTGTCATATACAGCGTGCAGGGACAGCTTGCGTGGGGAAAATGTCTGCATGTTTATGGAGCGGGAGAGGACTATCTCGGTACCGTGAAACAGCGTGTTATGACATTTTTACCGCAGTTTGAAATTTACATAGGAGATGAATACGCCGGGGTGATACGAAAGGAATTTTCGTTCTTCAAGCCGTCGTTTGATATTGATTATCTCGGATGGCATGTTGAGGGAGATTTTTTCGAATGGGATTACAGCATCTCCGATATGTCGGGTTCGCATATTGCAACGGTATCAAAGGAACTGATGAATTTCACCGATACATACTGCATTGATGTCGTTAATTCGGACCTTGCGCTTAATGTGCTCATGCTTGTGCTTGCAATTGACGCCGAGAAAGCGACGAGAAACTGAGCCTCGGAATACATGGCGATTTTGTCAGGTATTTTTAAATTGCCGAAACGAATAAAAGTCCCGCACGTCTTTGTTTTGAAGAACGTGTGGGACTTTTGTGTTTTTAAGCTGCAAGCTTCACTTGGCGATCATGTCGTCAAGGAATTTTTTGATTTTCTTCATATCGCGCAGCATATCTTCTTTTTTTGAAGAGTCGCGCAGAAGAGCGGCGGGATGGTAGACAGCAGTCATTGTATAAGAGCCTTTTTTTATCAGAACTCCATGTTCACGGGTGATTTTAAAATCCTGTCTGATGAGCCGCGCCGCCGAAATTCTGCCGAGACATACTATGATTTTAGGATGTATAAGTTTAACCTGTTCTCTGAGAAAACCGATGCAGGCATCCGATTCTTCGGGGAGAGGATCTCGGTTTTGCGGAGGACGGCATTTCAGAATATTTGCAATATAAACGTCATTGCGTTCGATTCCGACTGCGGCGAGGTATTTGTCGAGAAGCTGTCCTGCGGCTCCTACAAACGGTATTCCCATGACATCCTCTCGTTCGCCGGGGGCTTCTCCGACAAACATCAGCTCTGCTGAGGGGTTTCCGCAGCCAAAGACAAGATTTTTCCTCGTTTTATAAAGTTCGCATCCGCGGCAGGAGGTGCATTTTTCTTCAAGCTCCGTAAAATCCATACTAACTCCGATTCATATTATTCTTCCGACAGCCCGATTTGAGATGAAAGCGGTGATTCATCTTTTTCGGTATACGGTATTCCGAGATGCTCATATCCGAGCTTTGTCACAACACGTCCGCGCATTGTTCGAGCAAGGAAACCGATTTGAAGGAGATACGGCTCACATACATCCTCAATTGTTATGGCTTCTTCACCGATTGTGGCGGCAAGAGCTTCAAGACCGACGGGACCTCCTTTGTAGAAGCGGATTATTGTTTCAAGCATCCGTCGGTCGGTATTGTCGAGGCCGAGTTCGTCTATCTCAAGCATTGCAAGAGCGGAGCGAGCTATATCGAGCGTTATTCTTCCGTCTCCGCGTACCTGCGCAAAATCACGCACTCGTTTCAGCAATCTGTTTGCAATACGAGGTGTTCCGCGCGAGCGTGATGCTATTTCCATGGCTCCGTCATCATCAATCGGAACATCGAGTATCGATGCGCTTCGGGTAACGATTGTGGAAAGCTCCTCGGGCGTGTAGAGCTCAAGACGCATTTGCACACCGAATCTGTCTCTCAGAGGCGTGGAAAGCTGTCCTGCGCGTGTAGTTGCCCCTATTAATGTGAAATGGGCGAGCGGCAGATGGATACTGCGTGCGGCGGGTCCCTTTCCGATTATGATGTCGAGAGCAAAATCCTCCATTGCGGGATACAATATTTCTTCGATTGTTCGCGGCATACGGTGGATTTCGTCTATAAACAGTACGTCACCCTCGGCAAGATTTGAGAGAAGTGCCGCGAGGTCTCCGCGCTTTTCGATGGCGGGACCTGAGGTGATTCTGAGATTTACTCCCATTTCGTTTGCAATTATAGCGGAAAGTGTGGTTTTTCCGAGTCCGGGAGGTCCGTATAAAAGCACATGGTCAATGCACTCTCCGCGAAGCTTTGCGGCATTAATCAAAATTTGCAGATTTTCTTTGGCTTTTTCCTGTCCGATGTATTCTTCAAGAGAATGCGGGCGCAAACTTGAATCGTTATCGGAATCTTCCGCGGTAAAGCTTGATGTCATTATTCGATTTTCAAAATCAAATTCATTTGAATCCATTATTTACTCCATAGTGCAGTCGCATTATTTCATTAAAACAGCGAGAGCTTTTTTTATTATATCTTCGAGTGGAAGAGAAAAATCAATATTTTTCATTGCAGCCGCAATTTCCGAGCGTGAGTATCCGAGAACTGACAGCGCGTCTCGCGCGTCATTAAGCTTGCTTGAGCTTGACGGTACGAAAGCTTCCGACAATTCGGGGGATTCGGATGTATCGGCAAGAAGAGGGAATTGTTTAGCTATCTTATCTTTCAAATCAAGGGATATTCGCGCGGCGGTTTTCGCTCCCACTCCGGGTGCGCGAGAGATTGATTTGGTATCACCCTCAGCGACAGCTGCGGCAAGCTTCATCGGAGTGAACAGCGAAAGTATGGATATTGCAGCTTTAGGTCCGACTCCGGATACGCTTATCAGGAGACGGAACATTCTAAGTTCCTCATTTGAATAGAAGCCGTATAGCTCTACTCCGTCTTCACGCACTGCCATATGCGTGTATATTCTTATGGGGTCGCTTCCCGACGAACCTCCGTCAGGGGAATACTTCGGGGAGGGGAGGTGGGAGAGCGTATTTGCAGTTACCGTGATGCGGTAGCCGATTCCGCAGCATTCGATTATTGCAGAGCACGCCGAGGCGTTAAGCTCTATTATTTTTCCGTATAAAGTTTCAATCATCCGTATTATCCTCGTTTTCGGAGTTATTTAAGACGCTTTCGTCGGGCATTACTTTAAATGTTTTCAAATTGTCATATGCGTTGCCATTGCTTTTTGCCGCAAGGTGTTTTTTAACAAAGTATTCCGAGACACACGCAGCGGTGAAAATAAGAATCCCCGCAAATGTTATAATCAGACCGTATTTAACGCAGTCGGGCTTGTACTCGAATATAAGCTCATGTTCTCCCGGCTCTGCTTCAACAGCAAGAAGTGTATCATTAAGTACTGCACAAGTTTCGACTTCGTTTCCGTCAACGGTTACTCGCCACCCTGCGTCATATGGGATTGTGGTCATGATGACAGAGTTTTTGTTCTCTGAGGAATTATCATCGGAATTGTTTTCGGGAACTGTTATTGTGCCGTGAATTTCGTCATCTTTTTCCGAATATGCGGTCATTACACCGCCTTTCAGCATGGCAATGGCATCTTTAAAGGCATTTTCATCGAAGTACCAGAAATATCCGCAGCCCGTGCGAACATACATTTTTTCTTCTTTAAGGTATAACTTGAAATCCAATTCTTCACCCGGCTCAAATGTGCCGAGCTCGCGGATTGAGAAATCCTCTCCTTCAAAATAATTCCCGATTTCTTTTCCGTTCAGTTTCATGACCGCATCGCGAGGATAGTCGGATGGGAAATAAACGAATACAGGCATATCGTATTCTATATTTACAACATATTTCAGATACGAGCTTGGACTTCCGTCTTTGATATATCCTCGGTGCCCTTCGGCAAGGCTGATATCACATCCGACGTAGTCTGTGTTTTTAATATCACAGCGTGTCCATACCGTTATTGTTTCACCTGTCATTACAGATAAAAGATTGTTCATGTAGGTGAAAGGGTCGGTGTATTTATCTTCCTCATCATCTTTCGGAGGAACATCGTATTCAAGAATTTCTTTATTCACCGAATATGCGACAGACAGAGCGTACGGATTTTCGTATACATCAATTTCGTCATCGGTAGAACCCTTTAGTGTATACAAATTGTGGATGTAATCCATTACAGGCTTGTCGTCGGTTTCGTCAGCCATAATATATTTTATTCCGAAAAGTGCATCGGAAACAGGTGTTGCTCCGGCATACAATGACCAATGAGACATTGACGCGAATCCGAATTGAGCAAGCAAATCAATTGCGCGAGCGTTGAGCGTTGATGTTGAGTTTGAAAGACCGTTAATTCCGATAGCAAAATTGTCGTTTTTCTTTCGGTGCACAAGTTTTTCCGCGCGGTAAAAAGTGTCATCGCCGAGCGAGTCGATAATATCAACCGCTTCCTTATAGGTGTCGTTCATGCTCCTGTACGAGCTTCTTTTGGAATACGTCACGTCGTCATCAAGAGAGTACAGCATGGCGACGCCGTTTCCGAGAGCTTCTATAATTACGACGGCACAAAGAGCTCCTGCGGCTTTTTTGCATGTTTCGGGATTTTTCGCAAAGCGAACGCAAGATGGCAGAATTGCGGCAAAAGCTATAAAAAGTGCGATTCCGGTCCAAACCGCAAGGAAATCGGGAAGATTGTCATATCCTATTTTCGCAAGTATGACGAGACCGGCACACCAGAGTACCGACGAGAGCTGTACTGTATTTTCTCCGATTTTACCGAGCTTTTCCATGACAGAGGAAGCCATAATAAGCATCAGACAAACGAACATAAATGCGAATCGCGAGTTCATCCAATTGGGACGCTGCATACCGTGCCAAATTATATCGGCTATATTGAAATTGAAGCCTATTATCAAAAACAGCATCATAACCGCGTATCCGACTTTGCGCCTTGTCGGAAACTCACTTGATATGAAGTACAGCGGTGCAAGAATCAGTGCAAGAGTACCGCAATAGATAAACGGCATTCCTGCCGGGCGAACGGTATCATATGAGCCGAAGAATGATTTAGTAAGCAAATCCGCAAAATCGAAAAGCTGCTTGGGGGTGTATTTTGGGTCGGAGAATTCGAGCTTGCCAAAGGTCAGGGAGTAGTAAACGGGAAGAATGATTATAGCTGAAATCATGCAGGCTACAATTGACCATACAGCGATACGACATAGAGTGCGGGGGAAATGGGCGCGCGTTCCGTTCGGATTTCTCTCGGATTTTTCAAGCATGAAATAGCGCACGAAGAACCATACGAGAACAAAAAGGCATGTCATGTATCCGATGTAGAAGTTTGACATTATCGAGTAGACGAGGGATATGACGTACAGCTTGAATTTTCCGCGGCATATCAGCTCATCGACAGCAAGAAGTATTATAGGGAATATAATAACATTGTCTATCCACATTACATTGTGCTGGAGAACCACCACGTATGAGGAAAGTGCGTAAAGCAATGCAAAAATTACCGTGTATATAGGTTTCAGCGAGCGTTTTTTCGTCAGATAATATCCGAACGACAGTCCGCAGCAGCCTGTTTTTAAAACGAGGATGAGGTACATGGCTTCCGTGATATTTTCTTTCGGAAACAGAGCAACAATAAGGGAAAACGGACTTGACAGATAATACGCGAAAATTCCCATAAATTCTCCGCCGAGAGCGCGGTTGAAAGAGTAGAGAATTGAGTCACCCTCAAGTATAATGTTTCGGAGCTCCTCAAAATAGTATATATACTGCGCGTTTAAATCAAGCACTAAAACCGAGTGCTTGCCGAGCGGCCAAACTGTAATTGTGCAGTATAAAAATATCATTGAAAAAAAAGGCACGGCAAAGCACAGAAGCAAAAGCTTTGCATTATCGGACAAATAAAATTTTTTATATCTTTTTTCGGAAAGAGCTGTTTCGTTATTGTTCATGATGCACTTCTTCCGTATGATGAATTTTTTTTATTGCTCGTTCAAGCTTTTCGCGCGGAATTACGAGATCCCTTCCACAGCCGTCACATACAATGCGAATATCGCTTCCGATTCTCAAAACACTGAAAACATATGCACCGCACGGATGCTTTTTTTTCATCTCGAGCTTATCTCCGACCGAGATTTTAGGTATATTCATTGTTAACTCCCGCCGATACTATTAATTCTTACTGTATTATTATACCATGTCAATTCGAGTTTGTAAATAATATACTTTTATAAGGAATAAAAAAACGCACCTTTCGATTAATTTCGGAGATGCGATTTTCTGATTATTAAATCTTTTCAGTGTTGTCTGCAACATCATCGGGGACACAGAAAAGCTTACTTTCGTTGTCGGCACTTAAAATAATGTTTTTCAAAGGTATACTCCTTTTGCCGAGAGGGCTATTTTGCAAAGCTCTGTCGAAGCACCTCATATGCGAGGATTGATGCGGCTGATGCTGCGGAAAGTGAGCCTCCGAACTCCCGACCGTAATCGATGCGGACAATGCTGTCCGCTTTTTCGAGAAGTGCACTTGAAATTCCGCGCTTTTCACCGCCGACAATTAAGTAAATCGGCTTTTTCATATCTGCTTCAAATGATGAGACGGAATTTCTGATTCCGGCGCAAAGCACTTTGTAGCCGTATTTTTTGAAATATACTGTCGATTCAACGGGCTCACTTACGCAAATCGGCAGAAGCTCCGATGCTCCGGCTGACGAGCGGCATACGACTCCTGCGGCACTCATCCAATTTCTCGGAGAGAGGACCACTCCATCTGCACCGCATGCATACAGAGAGCGGAGCGCATAACCGAAGTTATATGGATCTTCGATTCCTTCAAGCATTACGTAGAATCCGTTTTGCTTGATTTCAAATTTCGAAAGAGACGGTATCTTACGTTCTCCGCAGAGCGCAACAATTCCTCCGTGAGAGCTTCCGACAGTAATACTCTGTATCTCCCGCTCCGATGTGAATCGTATTGAAAATTCCAACTCCTTCGCCTTATGAGTGAGCCATGCAATATCTTTTTCACGGCTTGCTTGACGTGCCGTGTCAACAATAATCTCGTGTATTTTTCGCCCAAGTCCGAGCTCCGACGCTTTGATTACTGCGCGGATTGATGTCATTCCCTCAAATACTGTTCCGGCTTCAAATCGCGATTCTTCTTTTTTCATTGCTATTTAGGCTCATCCCACAGTGGCGGCGTTCATTTTCAAATACGCATTTATAAATCCGTCTATTTCACCGTCCATGACAGCTTGGATATTTCCGTCCTCGTAGCTTGTACGGGTATCCTTGGCGAGCGTGTACGGCATAAACACGTACGAACGAATCTGAGCACCCCATTCTATATTTGTTTTTACACCTTTGATATCGTCGATTCTGTCGAGTTTTTCGCGTTGCTTGATTTCCATAAGCTTTGATTTGAGCATTTTCATTGCGGTTTCTTTGTTTTGAAGCTGGCTGCGCTCGGTTTGACAGCCTACTACAATACCCGTCGGAATATGCGTGATTCTTATTGCGGAGTCTGTTTTGTTGATATGCTGTCCGCCGGCTCCGGATGAGCGATGTGCGGTGATTTCGAGATCTTCGTCCTTGATTTCGATTGTGTTGTCATCCTCAAACTCAGGCATAACTTCAACTGATGCAAATGAGGTGTGACGTCTGCCGGAAGCATCAAACGGAGATACGCGGACAAGTCTGTGCACACCGTTTTCGCCTTTCAGATATCCGTAGGCGTTCACTCCTTCTACCATGATTGTTGCGGATTTAAGACCTGCTTCTTCTCCGTCAAGCCAATCGAGAAGCTTTACATTGTACCCATGACGTTCACCCCAACGAGTGTACATTCGGTAAAGCATCTGTGCCCAGTCCTGCGCCTCGGTTCCGCCGGCTCCGGGATGGAAGCTTATTATTGCGTTGTTTTGGTCATATTCACCGGAGAGGAGAATTTCAATTCTCTGGCGTTCTTCCTCTTCTTCGATTGCGCGGACATCAGCTTCCACTTCTTCAACGAGTGATTCGTCATTTTCCTCTATTGCAAGCTCTGCAAGCGTGATTGTATCTTCAAGCTTTGCTTCAAGAGATTCGTATTCGGTGATTTTTCCTTTAATGCGTTTGATTTCCTTGAGTATTTTTCCGGAGTTTTCCTGGTCGTTCCAAAATTCCGCGGCAGATGTGGTTTCTTCAAGCTCTGCGGCTTTTTTTCTCAACTCATCTATTCGCAAAGCGCTGCCGAGTTCCGCTATATTTTTCCTGAAATTTTCCAATTTGTATTTTGCTTCTTCGAGTGCGATAATCAAAAGTATATCCTCCAAAAATATATTATTGTAAATAAGTGCGATGTGCGCGGAATTGTTTTGAGGAAAGAGCAATTACACTGTGTTTTTTGCTCAGATTTCTATGTATTCAAGCTGTAATTTGTGCTCGGACTTTGCAGGTGAGCGTTTCAAGGGATCATACCTGAACTCGCGGCAAGAATTTCCCGCACAAACCACTCCATGCTTTGAGCAGAGCATCGTATCCGAGTCGGACAGCGCGGAAGCCTTTTCACAATACTTACAGTATTTTTCTGTTTTATCACAAAATTTATTCTTCATATTAACACCGACCGATATTTTTTCGACATAGTATTTTGCCGATTATTGGCTGTATCTGTAAACAACCCCATACTATTATATATAAAATCGCTCTAAAAATCAATACTTTCTCGTAAAGTATTTTCCGCGCGCCGCCATATTAAACACAAGAGATACAGCAAGAAGCATAAAAATCATGCAGAGCGGTGATATATCGGCAAATTCAATCATTTCCGAAAAAGAAGCAGAAGCAGAATCGGGTGAAAACAGGAGGTAAAAGACTGCCGAAGATGCAGAAAGTATTGCACCTTGGGCAAGCTTTGTTACAAATACAGCGGAAAACGGTATGGGATGCCGACCGATAAGATTCAGCGTCTGCATGAAGACGGATAAGCCGGAAAATCCGACCGCAAAGCCTGTCAGGCAGATTCCGTATATTCCGCCTCTTGATGCTCCGATAGCGCATCCCGATGAAAATTCAAATATAACCGAAAAAATATCGGTAAGCTGAGGAATTACTTTCGATAAAATCACAGCGGTTACTCTGAAAAATACTATGTATCCGCATACGGAGAGGCATGAGAAAGAACTTTCGGATACAGCTCGGCACAGTACCGATGCTATATCGTTGGCGGAATGTTTATGCGGATTTTCAGTTACTTTCAGTGATGTGTTTCCGCGCTTTCCACGCAGACAAATCCCGATAACCATCGCAGATAAAGTCTGAATCGCGAGAAGAAAAACAGCGTATTTTTTCCCCCACATACCACCTACCGTTCCGATTATGAATGCGGGGCTTGTGTTTGATGATACAGCACACAGCCTTGAGGCGTCGTCTTTTGAAATTTTCCCGTTTTCATAGAGCTTGCATGTTCCGGATGCTCCGACGGGAAATCCGCACAGAAGTCCTGTTAAAATAACAGAAGCAGAGGAACGCGGCAGAAAAAAGATTTTATCCGACGGTATGTGCCTGTATACAGGCTCAAACAAATCAAACGAGATTATGACCGATGAAATTACCATGTATGGAAATAATGTCGGAATTACGTATGATGCGGCAAGGGCGAGTGCTTTTCTTGCGGCATTTGAGGCTTCATCTTCGTATAAAAGAAAAAGCGTAATCATAAAGCATACGGATAACGTAAGAACAGTGGTGATAAATTTACGTTTTGCCATTAAAGTCCCCCGTTTTATTGCCGCATTATCCGTGGAGTGTCGGCATAGTATGGTTATAGTAATAATATGCGGCGGAGGATTGCGTATTGCCAAATAAAAAATGCAGACAAATCAAACTGTACGAAAGAATAGCGAAACTCTGCGAGGTACCGCAGAATGTTGTTGCCAATATTCCGATATTTGTAATACGTGGGAAACACGAAATGGAAGTTACGGGATGTGGCGGAATACTTGAATATGATGACAATTCGATTGTATTGACTGTCGGTCGGGATAAATTTACGGTAAAAGGAAAAAATTTGGTTTTATCTGATTTCCGTGAATCCGTACTTTACATAAGGGGAGATATTGTATCGGCATCATTTGCGGTGGGAGGTGAATAAATGCTCACGGAATTTCGGGATTTTATTGCCGGATGGCGTGTTGTCAGTTTTCCTTTGCCGAGCCGAGCCGCTGTATTTGATTTGATGTACAGAGAGGGAATAGCGTTCTCAAAAGAAGCTGTGTGCGATGGGACTGTAAGAATCAGAGTACGGGAAAAGTATATAAAGCGTTTGTTATCGGAGCTTGATTCGCGTCAGATCGATTGCGAAATATCAAAGCTTAACGGACTTTTTGCTGTAATAAAATTTCTCGGTTTCCGCCCCGCATTAGCCGCAGGCTTTCTTTTGTTTTTCGGATGGATGCTTTATTCATCAAGGATAATATGGAGCATACGTGTTTACGGCAACGAGAAAACCGATGTGCGAGAGATAATATCGCTTCTTGACGAGCTTGGCTGTGGAATAGGTGACTATTATCCATCCATTGATTTTAACGAAGTTCATGCGAAATATGCCGCGGCACAGCATGATATTGCATGGCTGTCGGTTTATATGAACGGAACTGTCGCCGAGGTTCAGGTGCGTGAATTGTGGGAAGATAAACGGGTGCGGCACGATAAAAATGTGTATGCAAATGTAGTGGCGAAGTGCGATGGAGTCGTTGAGTCTGTCAATGTTTTTGAGGGGCAGGCATGTGTAAAAGCAGGAGATACTGTACGTGCCGGACAGCTTCTCATTTCGGGAGTTGTTGAAAACAAAGACGGAAGTATAAGATTGGAGTATGCAGCGGGTGAGGTGTTATGTACGGTCGCTGTTCCTTTGAGGAGTGAGATAAATACGGAGAGGGAGGAAAAAGTGTATACAGGGCGGATAAATACAAAAAAAAGTATAAAAATTTTCAAAAAAACGATAAATCTTTTCATAAAGGGTGGAATTGTATATGATACTTATGATAAAATAAATACAATGGAGCAGTTGTGTCCATTCGGGCTGTGTACAGTCCCGATTTGGATTAACAAAACCGTTTATCGTGAGTATATCCCTGAAATGAAGTCGATTTCATCTGAAGATGCTGCGGATGAGGCAATGGCTTTGCTGAATGAGAAAATAAAGGAAGAAACAAAAGGGGCAGAGCTTATTTCACGAACGGTTGACATAAATTCGTCGGAGGAACGCTATACAATAGACTGCCTTTTGTACTTGAGACGCAATGTTGCCGAAACGTCTGAATTCAGCATGAATTCAGGGAGCGCGGATAATACTTCAATGGAAAAATAAATTAATCGGAGTTTATATGATACAGAGAAAAATCAATACACCGTCATCCGATGTGACGGGATATCTTTTCGGAAGTTTCGATAAAAATGTCAGACGGATAGAGAGCGAGTTTGGAGTTCGTATATACAATACGCAGAACGATAATGACGGCGGAGATACGATTGTCATAGAGGGTGAGTCAGATGGAGTGAACATGGCGTCTGAGGTGCTCACATATCTTAAAAGAATCGTTTCATTCGGAGAGGAGCCGTCTGACCAAAGTGTTGATTATGTAATCGGCATGGTCAAGGAGGGCAGAGTATCGGAGCTTGAGGATTTCGATGACGATTGTTTTTTCGTAACGGCTAAAGGAAAACCCGTCAAAGCGAAAACGGTCGGGCAGAAGAAGTATATAGACATGGTAAAAAAGAATACCGTTATCCTCGGAATCGGGCCTGCCGGTACCGGAAAAACATATCTTGCCGTTGCGGCTGCGGTGAAGGCTTTGCGTGCTCACGAGGTATCGCGGATAATTTTGACAAGACCTGCTGTGGAGGCGGGAGAGCGTCTCGGATTTCTTCCCGGGGATTTGCAAAGTAAAATAGACCCCTACCTAAGACCGCTGTACGACGCGCTTTACGAAATGCTCGGAGCTGAGTCGTGTATGCGCATGATTGAAAAAATGACTATTGAAATAGCACCGCTCGCATATATGAGAGGGCGTACTCTTGATGATTCGTTTATAATTCTTGACGAAGCGCAGAACACTACTCCCGAGCAAATGAAAATGTTTCTCACAAGACTCGGAGGCGGCTCCAAAGCTGTTGTGACGGGAGATTTGACGCAGACTGATTTGCCATACGGTAAAAAAAGCGGACTTTCGGTGGCGGTACAGATTCTTCGCGGAATTGAGGGAATCGGAATACACGAGTTTTCCGAGCGCGATGTGGTGCGGCACAGACTTGTACAGCGCATAATTATGGCTTACGATAAATATGACAGAGAACGAAATGTCAGGGAGAACGAGCGGAAAGAACGTTACCGCTCTGTGAGAAAAAATGTCGAAAAAGATTAAAATTTACTTTTCAAATGAGCAGAGCAAAATGAAAGCGGGATTTACACTGCGCAGACTAATAAAAAAAGCGGTTCGCGGTGCTCTTGAATGTGAAAAATTCGAGCGTGATGTTATGTTGTCGGTTACTTTTACGGACAATGACGGAATACGTGAGAAAAACCGTGAATTTCGTGAAATCGACTCTGCTACCGATGTGCTTTCTTTTCCCATGTATGACATGAAGAACGGAGATATGCCCGACGATTTCGGAGACTGCGAGCTCGGTGACATAGTGCTGTCTCTCGAAAGGGCGGCTGAGCAAGCTGTGGAGTTTGGGCACAGCTATGAAAGAGAGTGTGCGTTTCTTACGGTACATTCGGTACTGCACCTTCTCGGGTATGACCACGTAAACTCGGAAGAGGAAGATATCGAAATGCGCGAACATCAGAGGATAATAATGAAAAAAATCGGACTTGAAAGATAAAATCGGAGGAGATTATGACAAGAACAGCTTTTATTGCGATAGTAGGCAGACCTAACGTCGGCAAAAGTACACTTATGAATCATTTACTCGGCGAAAAGGTTGCTATCGTTTCTTCAAAACCGCAGACTACAAGAAACCGTATTGCCGGAATTCTTACAAAGGATGAGGATCAATATGTTTTTATTGATACTCCCGGTGTTCACCATGCAAAAAATAAGCTCGGCGAATATATGATGAAGTCTGTCCGCTCGTCTGTCGGCTCGGCTGACGCAGTTATTCTGATTGCCGATGCGGGACATCCCGCCGGTGAAATCGAGAAGA
This sequence comes from Eubacteriales bacterium, assembly GCA_045596785.1. Taxonomy (GTDB): domain Bacteria; phylum Bacillota; class Clostridia; order Oscillospirales; family CAG-272; genus UMGS1696. Next base: position 4,321 of record JAZODB010000103.1, on the reverse strand, counting down.
ATCTCATAGGTCAGATAAAAAAATCCAATCTTCCGTCAATTCTTGTTCTCAATAAAATCGACCTTATAAATCGTGAAAAGCTCGCAGAAACGATTACGGATTATGCCGCACTTCATGATTTCGATGCTGTTGTACCTACATGCGCCGAGTCCGGAAAAAACGTGGATGAGGTTTTGGACGAGGCGGAAAAATTCTTATACGAGAGCGATTGGATGTTCGATGAGGACAGCCTTACCGACCAGCCGGAAAAGCAAATTGCGGCTGAGATAATACGCGAAAAGATACTTCGTACTTTGTCTGATGAAATCCCTCACGGAACGGCTGTTGTTATAGAGGAATTTGAGGAGGATGAAAATATTATCAGAATCCGCGCCGAAATATTCTGCGAGAAGCAGTCGCATAAGGGAATCATTGTCGGAAAAAACGGCGAATCGCTTAAGAAAATCGGGACATATGCCAGAGAGGATATGGAATCCTTCTTCGGTCAGAAGATTTATCTGAATCTTTGGGTGAAGGTAAAGGAAAAATGGCGTGACGATGCTCTGAGTCTCAACAATTTCGGATTCAAACCCGAAGATTACAAATAATCACGGAGTCTTTATGGAAGATATAGAGGTCGACGGTCTTGTAATACGCGAGGTTAAAACCGGAGAGGCTGATAAGATTATTACATTGCTCACGGCGGAATACGGTCGCATAACGATTACGGGAAAAGGTGTCGGCAGCATAAGAAACAAATATGCGGCATCTGCTCAGCTTTTTTCATACAGTACGTTTCAGCTTAGAAAAAAAGGGAATTTTTATTACATCAGAGATACTTTTTTCATAGAATGTTTTATGAACATTCGATACGATGTGGAAAAATTAGCTCTTGCAAATTACGTTTGTGATGTTGCCTCAGACCTTTCGCTTGAGGATACTCGCGATCCCGAGCTTTTGTCGTTAATTCTTAACACATTGTATGCCATAGCAAATCTCAAAGAAAAGCCTCTCTCTCAAATAAAGGCGGCATTTGAATTTAAAGCCGCGGCACAGGCGGGCTTTATGCCTGACCTTTCAATGTGCGGAGTTTGCGGATGTGATATTTCGGAGGACAGCTTTATTGATGTTATGAACGGGAGAATTGTCTGCAAAAAATGCCGCACTGAGCTTTTTAATGACCCTGAGTACATTGCCGATGACAGCTCTTCAAAAATAATGATTAGGGTGTCTCCTGCGGTACTCGCTGCAATGAGGTATGTGGAATCAGCGACGGTAAAGCGATATCTTTCGTTTTCACTTGATGCAGATGAGCTTCCGCTTTTTTCGGTGGCATGCGAAAGATATCTCTTGAATCACCTTGAGCATGGATTTTCTTCACTCGATTATTACAAAAAACTCATTAACAATATATCGTGATAATATCAAAATGTTTACGGTATTCTCAAAAAGAGGAATAAATGAACAGCAAAGCATTATATACACTTGAATTTGATAAAATACTCAATATTCTCTCAGGTCTTGCACAGACTGAGGGAGCGGCATCTCTTGCCCTTCAGCTTAAGCCGTCATCCGATATTGATAAGGTGAGGCTTAATCAGAGGCATACAACCGATGCGAAAACCTTAATCGGAATAAAGGGACTCCCGTCATTCGGGCATATAAAGGATATACGTCCGAGCGTTGAAAGAGCTCAGAAAGATGCAATACTGTCCTTGCGTGAGCTTCTTGACTGCGCGGCTGTTTTAAGAACTGCGAGGGGACTTCTCGATTATGTGCGCGGCGAAAAAACTCCTGAAACTTCACTCGGAGAGATTTTCGACAGACTTATTCAAAACCGTAATCTTGAGGATAAAATAACCCGCTCGATTGTTGCGGATGATTTTGTTGCGGATGAAGCAAGCCCGGCACTTGCGGAAATACGACGTAAGAAACGCGCCGCCGACAGCAGAATTAAGGATTTGCTTCAGCGATATGTTTCGGGACAGTCGAAATATCTTCAGGAGAACATTGTTACAACGCGAGGCGGAAGATTTGTCATTCCCGTAAAAGTCGAATACCGCAATGAGGTGAAAGGACTTGTTCACGATACCTCGCAGTCGGGTGCCACCGTTTTCATAGAGCCTATGAGCGTTGTTGAAGCGAACAATGAGCTGAGGGAGCTTGAAAGCAAAGAGGAACACGAAATAGAGCGGATTTTGCGTGATTTGTCGGCAGGGGTAGCAGTGTCGGGCGAAAATCTCGGATATGACTATCTTAACATTACGGAGCTTGCCTTTATTTTCGCCTGCGCGGAGCTTTCGTATCAGATGGATGCATCTCCTGCTGTGATTTCCGACAGAGAAGTTATAGAAATTTACCGTGCGCGTCATCCCCTTCTCGATAAAAAAACAGTTGTCCCGATTACGGTATCTCTCGGAAAAGATTACAAAATGATAGTCATAACCGGACCAAATACGGGAGGAAAGACGGTTACTCTGAAAACGATAGGTCTTTTTGCGCTGATGAATCAGGCGGGGCTGCACATTCCGGCTGAGGACACGTCGGTGCTCGGCGTTTTCGATGAAATATTTTCGGATATCGGAGATGAGCAAAGTATCGAACAGTCTCTTTCGACTTTTTCCTCACATATGAAAGGAATAGTTGATATCATAGACAAAATGACCGAGAAATCCCTTGTTTTATTTGATGAGCTTGGTGCGGGCACGGACCCGGTAGAGGGTGCCGCACTCGCAATGTCAATCCTTGAGGAAACGAGAATTAACAGAACTCTCTGTGCGGCTACGACTCACTACGCGGAGCTAAAAGCTTACGCCATAGAGACTGAGGGAGTTGTAAATGCTTCATGTGAGTTCGATGTCAATACTCTTCGTCCCACGTACAAGCTTATCATAGGAACTCCGGGAAAATCGAACGCTTTTGCAATTTCGGAAAAGCTTGGACTGTCCCCTGTCATAGTAAATCGTGCAGAGCAGTTTATTGATACCGGCACACGTAATTTTGAAGAAGTCATAGCAAAGCTTGAAAAGACGAGAATGGAGCTTGAGGAAGAACGCTCGAGTGCGGAAAAATCTCGCAGAGAGTTTGAGGAATACAGGAAAAAATCCGAAGCGGAGCTTAAATCAAGACTTGCGGGTGCCGAGCGTGAGGCGGAGAACATGAGACGCAAAGCCGAAGAACTGCTTGACGGAGCGCGCGCAACGAGCGATTATGTATTCGCGAAGCTTGACGAGGTGAAGAAACAGCAGGATTCAGAGCGTTTCGGCGAGCAGCTTGCCGAAGCGAAGAGAAATGTGCGTGTCAGAATGAGAGATTACAGAAATACGGTAAGTCCCGCTCGCGAAGAGGATGATGACGGTTATGTGCTCCCGCGTGCCCTTGTCAAAGGCGATGCGGTTATTCACAGGAATATCGGAACGCATGGAATTTTGCTTGATAATCCCGATAAAAACGGAAATGTGAATGTGCGTATGGGAGCTGTAAAAATGCGCGTTTCGGTAAATGATTTGAAGCTGAACGAAGATGAGCTGAACGAAAAAAAAGAGCGAGTTAAAAATCAGTCTCGCTTGAAGGCTTCTGTTACGAAGAACTTTAAGACGGAATGTGATGTCAGAGGTATGACAGGAGAAGAGGCGTGGTTCGTAGTTGACGGATATATAGACAATGCAATTGTTGCGGGTATTCATTCGGCTACGGTGATTCACGGCAAGGGGACAGGGGCACTTAGAGCATCTCTTTGGAATAGGTTTAGGTCGGACAGCCGTATTAAATCATTCCGCGCCGGAGCGTTCGGTGAGGGCGATTACGGTGTTACGGTTCTTGAATTATAGTAATTGATTAAGCAAAATGTGATATTTTATGACGGATATGTACAAAATTTTATTTGTACATACATTTGCCGTGTTAAATTTATTTTATTTTCTTGCAAAAATAACTGATTAATGTTATAATTAATGATTGAATAGGATTTCTTAGATTAAGTGAAAAATATGCAACGGTTTAATGCCGGGATTGGAGCAATGCTATGGTAAGATTTAGGCTCAGCGCATTTTCAGATGAATATTCTCCTTCTCTTGAACAGCAAATTGAAGGTCTTGTCAAGAATAAAGTGAAAATGACGGAGCTTCGCGGTGTTAATGGGATGAATATTTCCGATTTGACACCGGAGCAAGCGGCGGATACTTATCGGAAACTTAACTCTGCGGGAATTTCGGTTTGGGCAATAGGCTCTCCCATCGGAAAAATAAAAATTACCGATCCGATGGATGCACATATCGAAAAGCTTAAACGCACATGTGAGATTGCAAGTATTGTAAAAACCGGAAAAATACGGATGTTTTCA
>JAZODB010000102.1:0-4910 GCA_045596785.1 Eubacteriales bacterium | reverse complement strand
ATTATGGTATACTGAGGTATAAGGGATATGTTTTACATTTCTTTCGCGTACAGAGAAGAATCGGTTGCTGAAAGATTCTCGCGTTAAATGCAAAGTACCACCCTTCCGAATAAAACGGCTTAAATAAATACAAATTGAGTTAAAAGCTCGGGTGGAACCGTGCGATTTATTCGCACCCCGACAGATTGTTCTGTACCGCGGCTTTTTTGTTTTTGCGGTATACAATAAAACAATATCCATAATTTTGGAGGTATTCACCATGTTTGAAGTGAAATTTGCTGAAAAAACAGCTTGCTTTGATGCCCCTGTTTCTGTTTATGACGCGGCACGCGAAGCAGGCCTGATCTCGCGAGAAGTTATAGCTTGTAAAGTGAACGGAGAGCCCGTTGACCTTACACATATTATTGAAGATAACTGCGAAGCGGAGCTTTTGACATTCGCCGATGCCGACGGAGCTCATGTCTTTCGTCATACCGCATCTCATATTCTTGCTGAAGCTGTAAAAAGACTCTTTCCTGAAGTAAAACTCACAATAGGTCCCGCAATTGAAAACGGATTTTATTATGATTTTGATTCCGACGTAGCTTTCACACCCGAGGTTCTCGAAAAAATAGAAGTAGAAATGAAAAAAATCGTCAAGGAAAATCAAAAACTCGAACGTTTCACTCTGCCGCGTTCAGAAGCACTTGAGCTTATGAAAGACGAGCCTTACAAAGTGGAGCTTATAAATGACCTTCCCGAAGATTCCGTTATTTCTTTCTACAAAATGGGAGATTTTACCGATTTGTGTGCCGGTCCGCATCTCTTCTCAACCGGTGCTGTAAAAGCATTCAAGCTCACAAGCTGCAACAGTGCATATTGGAGAGGGGACTCGAACAACAAGGTTCTCCAGAGAATTTACGGTACTGCATTTGCATCAAAGGATGAGCTCGCACAGTATCTCGAAAGAATTGAAGAAGCAAAAAAACGTGACCACAGAAAGCTCGGAAAAGAGCTCGGACTGTTTACAATCATGGATGAGGGACCGGGCTTCCCGTTCTTCCTTCCGAAAGGAATGGTACTTCGCAACACTCTTATTGATTATTGGCGCAAGGTGCACAAAAAATACGGATATGTTGAAATCAGCACACCTATAATTCTCAATCAAGAGCTTTGGCATCGCAGCGGTCACTGGGATCACTACAAAGACAACATGTATACAACAGTCATTGACGGCGAAGATTACGCCGTAAAACCAATGAACTGTCCGGGCGGAATGCTTGTTTATAAAACTGAAATGCACTCCTACCGCGATCTTCCCCTCCGCATTGCCGAGCTTGGTCTCGTTCACCGTCACGAATTATCAGGAGCACTTCACGGTTTGTTCCGCGTTCGCTGCTTCACTCAAGACGATGCCCACATCTTCATGACATGGGATCAGATGGAAAATGAAATTCAGAATGTTGTTCGTCTGTTTGACGAAGTATACTCAGTATTTGGTTTGACATATCAGATTGAAGTTTCCACTATGCCTGAAGACCACATCGGTGAAAAAGAAACATGGGACTTTGCAACAGAAACTCTTAAAAAAGCTATTTCCGACATGGGCAAAACATTTGTCATCAATGAAGGTGACGGTGCATTCTATGGTCCGAAGCTCGATTTCCATCTTTCCGACTGTCTCGGAAGAACATGGCAGTGCGGTACTATTCAGCTTGATATGCAGATGCCCGAACGCTTCGACCTTGAATATACCGGTTCCGATAATGAAAAGCATCGCCCTGTAATGATTCATCGCGTCGTTCTCGGCTCAATTGAACGTTTTATCGGTGTAATCACGGAGCACTTTGCAGGTGCATTCCCATTGTGGCTCTCTCCTGTTCAGGTTGAAGTTCTTCCCGTCTCCGTTTCATTCAACGATTATGCCCAAAAAGTTGCAGATGAGCTTGATGCAGTCGGAATCCGTGTACACTGCGATTTGAGAAATGAAAAAATCGGATACAAAATCAGAGAAGCTCAGCTTCAGAAAACTCCTTATATGCTCGTTGTAGGTGAGCGTGAAATGAACGAAAATACAGTTGCTGTACGTTCACGCTCCGGTGTCGATGAAGGTACGATTTCTGTTGAAGATTTCAAGGCTCGTGCACTTGATGAAATCAGCACAATGAAGAAATAATCACAAAAAAACACGCAAGCTTTTTAAGCAATTGCGTGTTTTTTCAATTTTAAAAGGGAGAAATCGTAAGATTTCTCCCTTTTTTATCTTTTTAAATCCCGTTATTTCAAATTACGAATTTTCGGAAATGTAAAGCTCCGCTCTGCTTCTTATGATATCGGCTGTTTCAGAAGCGCTTTTTGCGCCCGCAAAGAATGCCGAAAGCTCACTGTTAATAATATTGAGAAGCTCTTTGTCGGTTCTGCATACCTCAGTCGCACCCGTTAAAAGATCCATAACAAGCTGAACTGCCTCGTCACTGTATGGCTGTTGCTTCAGTTGCATAAACTCAATATACTCATCTGAATATCCGGCGTCTTTGTACCACTGTATATCCTCTTCGCTCAATTCATGATTGTACTGTCCGTAGTTTTCTTTTACGCTGTCCTTCATTATTTCAAGTTTTTCGCGGGACACCGAGAACATGTATGTTACTTCTGAATCGATTTGATCTTCAAGTATAAACTTGAGCACATCCCATGCCTGCGCCTTTGATTTTGACTTCGAACTGATTGCAAGCTCAAGAATAGGACTTATTACAGTACCGTTTCCTTTGCCATCACTTGTAGGATATCCCACAAATGTAATTTCCGAAGTCGAGAATGTATTCATAGCGTTAAGAGCCGCAGAAAAATTGCTTATATACTGTGATTGGAACAAGCCTTTATCCTTAAAATAACGAAGCTCATAGTTCATCTGCATTTCGCGTTCAAGATCTTCATCGTATACTTCGCCCATATTGTCATAATACTCATCCCAATATCCCTTCTCAGGGCACTTAGCAAGAAATTCCATGAAATCAATGAAGATTGGCGTGCCGAATATTGTTTCACCTGTTTCCCAGTTTATAAATGAACTTGTACCGTAACTGAAGAAATTATCTATGATATTTTCACGTGACTGCTCAAAGAAAGCTCTCATGTCATCGGGCATATTATTTATACATTTCATCATTTCTTCAAAAGACCAACCGGCTTCTTCTCCGACAAATTTGCTCTTTGCGACAAGAGAATTTAATGAAAATGTCATTATCATCGAGTACATTTTCCCGTCAACAGTGGTAGCATCAAAAATATTTGACAAATACTTGCTGCGGTCGAGACCATTTTCTTCACTGTCAATAAATTCATTCAAATTTGCGAATATTCCTTGCTGGAAATAACTCTCAACAGGAAGTGCTGAATCAAGCATAATTATATCAGGAAGATTTCCTGTAATTATATCGTTGTTCATTTGAGTTACTGCACTGTCGTAACCATTCTCATCATTGTATCTCTCATAATTGTATCTATCATAGCTTACAAGTGAAATTCTCGTACCGTTATTCTTTTTATTATATGCAATAACCGACTTTGTAAGATTGTAATCGTTATACATACATCCTAATCTTATTATAATCTCTTCCTGAAGCTCTTCATCAGGAACTTTGGACATAATGGATATTGATGTATTTGAATTACCGGCATTATAGTCTGTCAACGAAATAAGTATACGCCCGTCAGGAAGAATGTAAGGGTTAACACCTTGAGTAGAATCAATATCCGAATTAAGGAAATTCATCACCTCGCCATATGTGTCGGTTTCAAAATCATATGCACATATACCATAGCTTTCTGAATAGTAGAGTTTATTCTGTGCTGCACCTATCACATTAAAATATCTTTTTGAAAGTTCTGACAGTCCCTCAGACTTATAATCGGATATCTGACCGTTTTCAATAATCTTAAATTGCTGAGTACCAGAATCACTGCTTCCGCACACCAAAACCTTATCTCCGAGGTCTATTAAGTTGTTAATATAACCTCCTTCATAATTGATTTTGGAGGAAAAACTATAATCCGAATCGAGAAGCATAATTGTTGTATCCATCGATACATAAATTTTACCGTCTCCGGCAGCAAAAAGATTACTTATGTACGATGAATTTGGATCTATCCCTGCCTTTAAGATTTCGGAATTCAACTCTACCGTCTTCTCTATCTCTCCCGTTTTAGGGTTAAGCTCAAGAAGTAAGTATTCAACGGTATATGCGGATGTTTCTTCGTCCCAATTATAGTTGCTCTTTGTGCATATGAGATTTCCGTTTTTGTTTATCGTAAGACGATTCAGGTATCCGAAATCTTCGGGAAGCATTACCTCCACGCCCTCGCCTCCGGCAATTGGGTATGTATAAATACACTGTACACTCTCATAAGAGTAATACCATCCCTCGGGAAGCTTATTTTTTTCATCATCCGATGTTTCATCTTCGTTTTTTGTCTCGGTATTTTCGGGTTCGGATTCAGTCGAATAGGTTTCTACGCTCATTGGCATCACACCGAAATCATCATCTACCCCACCATATCCTTCTTCATAAAAATAACCCTCTCTACGCTCTACCTCTTCGCCGAATTCATTGTACGTTATGGTAAAATCTTTATAGTACACGAGATAGATGTTATTTCCGTCGGATGCAATTCGGTTTATATACCCCGAAATATTCGGAATGTTAACTTCGTCAGCGGCATATACGTTTGTTCTTTTTTCTTTGACTGGCTCTTTGTTTTTATTGCATGACGAAAAAATCGCCATAGTTGATAAAACCGTTAGAATTGCGAGAATTAAAGATATAATTCTTTTTTTGTTCATTGCTTTGCTACCTTTCTTATTTTCGATTTATTTGACTTTTTTTATTTTTATTTATTTTCTTGATTTTCGCATATATATTTTTAGCTGT
>JAZODB010000101.1:0-2912 GCA_045596785.1 Eubacteriales bacterium | reverse complement strand
TGTTACTTTTGCGTTATCACGATCTACTTCAAGTGAGATAGTATACCAATTATTATAGTGAATATTTATACCCGATAATTTAGTACTGTCAGACCAGTAAAACTTATCATCGCTATCAGGCTTATTGACTCCAAACAGACTTGTTTTGTTGTCATCTTGGAGTTGAAATTTAGAAGTACCTGTCGTGTGGGGGTAGACCGAAACTGTGTATTCGGTGCTGGGGAAGCAAATGTCAAAACTCAATTTGTATTTGTTTCCAAGTGCGGTGGGAAGTTTAAATGCGGCGTACTGAGGAGCCAATACGTTATTGTCTGTTTCATATTCTACGATACTTGACTTAAGACTACCTTCAACTCCGTATACGTATCCGTATTCTGTGGAAATGGGGTCAGCAGAAGATTGGAACGTATCTTCGTTGAACAGTGTTGCATCTTCGAAGTCTTCTTCGAAGGCAATTGTATACGTCGGTTCTGCCGCGCCTACCGCAAAGGTCGCAACGTAAACAGCAGAAAGAAGCATACAAACGCATAAAACTATTGAGAGCGTGCGTTTAAAGAGTGTTTTCATGTTTTTTCCTTTCTGAAATAATTATTTTTTATTTTAATGCCCCGAACTAAAGCGGACAGCATATAAAATACTCTTTTTGGCTGTGCTTTCGGGTATAGTTATTTTTCAACTATTATTTCTCCCGAACATACTGCCATTTTGCCAATAATAGACTATTTTAATACATTATAGCATATATTTTTTGCTTTGTAAATTATATATTGACGCGCTTATGAAGAAATAATAAGACAATATATAATGCTACTCGGCGGCTCAATTTTCGCTGAATTTCTTATTTACAGTCAAGCTCCGAGATGTGTATGTTCTTCGCGGTAGGCTCAATGTTCATTATGGAATTGAAGCTTCCGTTTTCGATATTGACATTCTTCACATTCACGTTTTCAATCCTGCTGAATTTGAAAGCGGTCTTGTCGGGGGAGATGTGGTTTTTGAGGTTGATTGTGCCGATATTTACGTTTTCCGCATCACGCTGGTGCTCTTTAGAGAGGCTTTCGAATACCTGACCGGAGCAGTTTTCCGCGTTGAGCGTGCCGATTGTTACGTTGTGTGCGCCTGAGCTGAGGTGAACGAGTGATGCGTTGCAATTCTTTAAGTTGAGCGTGCCGATTGTTGCTTTCTTGGTTTTGTGAAGCGCTACTCCGTATGTTTCCTTTGTGCTCGGAGCAAGCTCAACGTCGGCTACGCCTACCGTAATATCCACCATTGAGTATCCCTCAGGCTCAATGCGGAACGGTGAACATCCGCAAACGTAAATTCCCGAGGATTTGATGTTCTTGCCGACAGCTTTTTTCACAACGAGATTTCTTGAGCCGATTTCTCGGTCGTCTTTATCCGCGCAGTCAAATGCACAGTCGCCCGGCAATACCATAACGAGGAAGTCGGAGCTATCGGAGATTACCTCGTCGGCGGTGATGTCGTATCCTGCCGAGAGGCATATCGGAGTGGATTTTTCGATTTCACTGTAAAGCCCCTTCGATTCGATTACGCCGAAGTGCAGATTATGCGGGTGGGTTGTGTATACCGGGTATTCGGTTTTGGTAATCATGTGGTTTTCGTCGCAGTGGTGCACTTTGTCGTTGTCGTTGCCCCAATGTACGAGAACGGCGCGTGAGATGTTTGTGCCCGACGGTACTGTAACCCTGTCAATCGTGATGTCGTTGGAATAGCCGGTGATGAAAACACCGTTCGAATTGGGAATGCCGCCTGTAACCTCAACGTGCTCCACGTAGCAGTTTTTAACTCCGATTCCGGTTCTGTACACGCCGAATCCCAATCCGCAGCGTCCGCCGTGATTCACAATTCCCGTGCCTATTGTATTGTCAACGGACCAGATGTTGATTTTTCCGTAAATCTTCGTGTTGTCGAGCATGTTTACAGCGGGTACGCTCGGAGTCATGCCGTAGAAGGAAATTTTTGCGTTCTCGGATATTACGGTGATGTCGCCGAGGTCAAGAGTGTCTGAGATGTAGTATTCTGCTTCGGGTAGGGTCAGAGTGAGGTTGTTCGCTTTGGCGTATTCGATTGCCGAACGGATTGCGGCGATATCGTCGGTTTTTCCGTCGCCTACTGCGCCGAACTGCTGGGGGATAACGGTGGTGTTATCGTATTTTTCCGCGAGTTTGATGTTGATAGGTTTCATTGTTTTGTCCTCCGTGCAATTTTGTATTTGATATTTTTTAAATCGTAAAATTGTTTCTGTAAAACGGTATGTCAGTTTCCTACCGCAACAACACATTCGGAGCCTGCGGACAATCTTGCTTCAGCGCAGTTCAGTGTGCCGATTGAAACATTGTCTATTGCAAAGTCGGCAATGTAGACGACGGAGAAAAGCATACATACACATAATGTCAGTGACAGTACGCGCTTGAGTAGTTGTTTTATGGTTTTTTACCTTTTAAATATATTATATTTAAGATGCTTCTCATATGCCAAAGAAGCATGAAAATACATGGAAAATAAATTTCGGTGATTTTGGTGCGATATTTTTGATAAAATATTGTTTTTTTGCCAATTTAATATATTGATACACTATTGTAACACATTATAAGCTCTTTGTAAAGCGTTTTATTTTTTTTCAAAAATTTTCTTTTTTTGCTCAATTTTTACTCCTGTTGTGGCTGTTATCACATCTCGTCGGCTTTACAGTGTACAAAAAGAAAAATGACAACGAAATTGATTTTCGTTGTCATTTCCTATATTCTTCTATGGGGGAAGGTGGATTCGAACCACCGAAGGCGGTGCCAGCAGATTTACAGTCTGTCCCCTTTGGCCACTCGGGAATTCCCCCTGGAGCTGGTGATCGGAGTCGAACCAACAACCTGCTGATTACAAATCAGCTGCTCTGC
>JAZODB010000100.1:0-8030 GCA_045596785.1 Eubacteriales bacterium | reverse complement strand
TATTCCCTTGAAATATTAAAGGATATCGGAGCAAAAATACGCATGCTCGACCGTACCACATATGAAATAGACTGCACCGATGTGGAGTATGGGAAATCACGATATGATCTTGTACGCAAAATTCGCGGCTCGTATTATCTTCTCGGTGCCGAATTCGGAAGATTCGGATGTGCAAGAGTCGGATTCCCCGGAGGATGTAATTTTGGGGTAAGACCGATTGATCAGCATATCAAGGGCTTTGAGGCTCTTGGCGGCAATGTAAATACCGATGGAGGGTATGTAGACATACGGTCCGATGAAGGAGCTGTCGGTGCTAATATTTACTTTGATGTATCAAGTGTGGGAGCAACGCTCAATATTATGATAGCCGCTTCTACTGCTAAAGGGACTACGATTATTGATAATGCCGCAAGAGAGCCTCATGTTGTTGACTGTGCAAACTTCCTCAATACATGCGGAGCCAATATAAGCGGAGCCGGAACCGACGTTATAAAGATAAAAGGAGTTTCGGAGCTTCACGGCTGCACATATGCAATTATTCCTGATATGATTGAGGCGGGGTCGTTTATGGTTGCGGCGGTTGCAACCGGCGGCTCAATAAGAGTAAATAATGTTATTCCGAAACACCTTGAATCAATTTCAGCCAAACTCGAAGAAGTAGGAGCTTTCATTGAGGAGTTTGACGATGCCGTTCAGGTTGTATCAGGTAAAAAAATCAAAAAAACAAGCGTGAAAACTCTCCCGTATCCGGGATTTCCTACCGATATGCATCCTCAGATGTCGGCACTTCTTTGCTTCGCCGACGGAACAAGCTACATCAACGAAAGTATTTTCGAAAATCGCTTCAGATATGTCGAAGAGCTTCGGCGAATGGGCGCTAAGATAAAGGTTGACGGACGCATTGTGGTTATAGAGGGCGGAATCCCATTGTCTCCCGCTCCGGTTATTGCCACTGACTTGCGCGGAGGAGTTGCTGTAATGATAGCGGCATTTGCGTGCAAAGGAAAAACCGAAATTTCCGAAATAAATTTGATAGAACGTGGGTATGATAATATTTGCGACAAACTAAAAAGTCTGGGCGCGGATATAGAGAAAGTTATATACCCGGATCCAATAGATGTGAAAAAAGCCAACTGAGTAAATATGGAGAACTTAAAATGGAAGTAACAAAAGAAACGATTATCGGCGATATTGTTGATTTCGATGAAGATACAGCTGAGATATTCCTTGAATGTGGTATGCACTGTGTGGACTGCCCCGTATCGAGAATGGAATCGGTTGAAGAGGCTTGCGAGGTTCACGGCGTTGCTGCCGATGAGCTTATCGAGAAGCTCAACAAGTACTTCGCTGAAAAGAAATAAAATGATAAAGGCGGACTTATATCCGTCTTTTTAATTGATTATGACAGAAAAAAACGATAAAATATGTAATCTTGACGGCAGACTGAACTGCGCCGCAGCATTTGTAAGACAAAATTCCGTAATTGCCGATATAGGAACAGATCACGCATATCTGCCTGTGTATCTTTTGAAAAACGGAATCGTGAAATTTGCAGTTGCATCAGATATAAACCGAGGACCGCTCGAACGTGCAGTCGCAAACGCGGGGAAATACGGTGTGACAGATAAGATGCGTTTTGTTTTGACAGATGGACTTGAAGGACTTGAGCCTGAGTCTGACGGTGTAACGGATATAATTATTTGCGGCATGGGCGGAGAGCTCATTGCCGATATAATTTCGGCATCGGAATATACAAAAAAGAGCGGTATACGTCTCATTTTGCAGCCCATGTCATATCCTGAACGGTTGCGTATGTTTCTCGCTGGTGCGGGATATAGAATTGTTGACGAAAAGCTGTGCGAGGCTGTCGGAAAACTCTATACATGCATTCTTGCGGAATACGATGGTGTAAGGCGAAACTACTCTAAAGCAGAGTATTTGCTCGGTGAACGAAATATATTGAACGGCGGAACGATATTTATTAAATATGCAAATCAGCACGCAGTGCGACTTGAGGAGAAAATTGCGGGAATGAAAAAAGGCGGACTCGACGTAACGGAGTTTGAAGAATGCCTTGCGGAAATACAAAAAATCATAGGAGGTCTGAATGACTGTACGTGAGCTTTACGAGGGACTGTCGGAGCTTTATCCGAAATCACTCTCCCTTGCATGGGACAATGACGGAATAATGGTTTCCGGAAATATTGATGCGGAAGTCGGGAGCGTGCTTGTTTCGCTAGATGCTACTCATGCGGCATTGAATTACGCTCGAAGCAATGGATTTAATGTTCTTGTGAGCCACCATCCAATGCTGTTTCGCGGTGTGAAATCCGTGTCTCCCGAAACTCTCAGCGGTACAAGGATTATCTCGGCTTTGAACGGTGGGGTAACGGTAATGTCGTTTCATACAAGGTGTGATGCTGCGCATGGAGGCGTAAATGATGCGCTGTGTCGTGCAATGGGCTTTGAGCCGACGGAAGTGTTTGGGGATGACGAAGCACCGACTCTCGGCCGTATCGCCGATGTGGGAGGTATCACGGCAGGGGAGCTTGCAAATATTGCACGGCGAGCGCTCGGATGTACGTCGGTACGTGTGAACGGCGATGTTAACAAGCGTGTTTTCCGTGCGGCATTTTGCGGCGGTGACGGAAAGGATTTTGTTTATCCTGCTCTTTCGGCAGGATGTGAGGTGTATATAACTGGTGATGCCGGATACAATATTGCAGGTAATGCTTCTGAGGAGGGGCTTGTCACGATAGAGCTTGGGCATTTTCATTCGGAATTTCCCGTCTGCAAATCAATGGCTGAAGAAATTTTACGTATTTCAAATGTCAAGGTTGAAATTTTCAATTCATGCACATATACGGTGATTTGAAATAAGTCAGCTTAATGTGGCTGTATCCTGTCGGATGCATGTTGTTTTACTGCGTTAAGCTGACTTATTTTTTTGTTTTTTTGCTTTAAAATTTATTCAATCCGACACAAATTAATATGATTGAAATAATATTAATATTTTTCGGTTGACCAATGGAAAGTTTTGGGGTATAATATATATTAAGATGTGAATATGTATTTTTTATTTAGGACGGAAACTTACAAATGGTTGAAATAACCGGAGTCATCCCGTGCTCAAAAGCGGAAAAGGCAGGTATTCGCACGGGGGATATTCTTCTTGAGATAAATTCGCACACAATAAACGACGTGCTCGACTATCGTTTCAGGCTTGCCGAGGAGATTGTACTGATTAAGCTGCACCGAGGTTCGGACATAGTGAAAGTGAGGATAAAAAAGAATACTTACGATGATATCGGGCTTGAATTCGGTACGCCTCTTATGGACAAAAAGCATCGCTGTGAAAACGGATGTATATTTTGCTTTATTGACCAAAATCCTGATGGAATGCGTGAAACAATTTATTTCAAGGATGATGACAGTAGACTTGCGTTTCTGCATGGGAATTATATTACCTTGACAAACCTTCATTCGGAGGATATAGATAGAATTATTGAAATGCATATTTCACCCGTCAATGTGTCGGTTCATACCACAAATCCTGAGCTTAGAGTTAAAATGATGAAGAACAAACGCGCGGGCGAGGTGTTGGCGTATCTTGACAGGCTTTCTGAGGCGGGAATAACTCTTCGCGGACAGATTGTTCTGTGCCGTGGAATAAATGACGGAGACGAGCTGACTCGTACAATGCGAGAATTATCAAAGTATTATCCTCAGATGGACAGCGTTTCCGTAGTTCCTGCGGGACTTACCGCATACCGCACAGGACTTTATCACCTTGAGCCGTTTTCGGCTGAGGAATGTGCTGCCGTTATCGAGCAGGTTGAAAAGTTTAACGATACTCTTGGAGTCAGAATGTTTTTCGCTTCTGATGAATTTTACCTAAAAAGCGGAACTGCGTTGCCCGAATGCGAGCATTACGGAGAATTTACACAGATTGAAAATGGTGTGGGTATGCTCGCATCGTTTGAGTCTGAGTTTGAGTTTATGCTGTCAACACTTGATGATAACGATTTTTTGGTAGAGAGAACAGTATCGGTGGCGACAGGGGAAGCGGCATTTGAATTTATAAAATCGCTCACAGACAAGCTTACGAAGAGATTTCACGCATTTAAATGCAATGTTTATAAAGTGAAGAATAATTTCTTCGGCGGAGAGGTGACTGTCACGGGACTTCTTACCGGACACGATATTGAAGAACAGCTTTCGGAGCGTGAGCTCGGAGAAAAACTGTATCTTTCAAAAGCTACTTTGCGAGCAGAGGGGGATTTGTTCCTCTGCGGCATGTCACCTGATGAGCTTTCGGATAAATTATGTGTTCCAATAGAATTTGTGGATAATGACGGTGCGGAATTTTGTTTGAAGCTTCTCGGTCTGGAATAATAAAGAATAACAAAGAAACGGAGAAATTAAATGGCAAAACCTGTTGTTGCAATTGTCGGGCGTCCTAACGTCGGGAAAAGCACGCTATTTAATAAGCTGATAGGAGAAAGACGCGCAATTGTCGAGGATACCCCCGGAATCACCAGAGACAGAATATACGGCGAGACCGAATGGAGAGGAAAAAATCTCATAATAATTGACACCGGCGGAATAGAGCCGAAAACCGATGATATAATTCTCAAAAAAATGCGCGAGCAGACTCAGATTGCAATTGACACTGCTGACGTAATAATTTTCATGTGCGATATAAGAACCGGGCTTCTTGCCGATGACCTTGATATTGCGGTTATGCTAAAAAAAAGCGGAAAGCCCGTTGTGCCGTGTATTAACAAATCCGATAAAATAGGTGATGTCGCTCCCGAATTTTATGAGTTTTACGAGTTGGGTTTTGATATCGACCCCATTGCAATGTCATCCCTTCACGGAAGCGGAAGCGGAGACCTTCTTGATGCTGTGCTTGCCGCGCTTCCCGAATTTGATGATACCGAAGAGGATGTAGACAGAATTTCAGTTGCTGTAATCGGGAAACCGAACGCGGGAAAATCATCACTTGTCAACCGCGTACTCGGGGATGACAGATGCATCGTTTCGGATATTCCCGGAACTACTCGCGATGAGATAGATACGTTTTTCGAAAACAGCTTCGGAAAGTATAATTTTATTGATACAGCGGGAATCAGACGACAGTCGCGCGTTGACGATAAAGTTGAAAAAGTCAGCGTTCTCAGAGCAAAAATGGCGGTCGAGAGGGCGAATGTGTGCCTTATCATGATTGATGCGAACGCGGGAATAACCGAACAGGATGAGAAAATTGCAGGTATTGCTCATGAGGCTGGAAAGGCTTCGATAATCTGCGTAAATAAATGGGACTCGGTTGACAAGGATAATTCAACAACTGCCGAGTTCACAAAGAAAATATATGATGCTCTTTCTTATATGACATATGCGCCGATTATGTTTATTTCGGCGAAAACGGGTCAAAGGATCGATAAGCTGTTTGAGCAGATAAACTATGTTTACAATCAGACCACAATGCGCGTGTCTACCGGTATGCTGAACGATGTTCTTGCCGATGCCGTGGCAAGAGTTCAGCCTCCGTCGGATAAGGGCAGACGTCTTAAGATTTATTATATGACTCAAGCGTCGGTAGCTCCGCCCACATTTATTTTGTTTTGCAACAACGCGGAACTGTTCCATTTTTCGTATCAGAGATACATTGAGAACTGTATGAGACAGACGTTTGGGTTTAAAGGGACTCCGGTTAAATTGATTATTCGACAAAAAGGCGACGAAGAATAAAGGGGATTTTGAAAATATGCTTTACTTTTTGTTAAACTCTGAAATTGGTGCGATGGGACTTATAGGATATTATTGTAAAGATATGCCACGCATTGCAAGCCTCGCACTTATTTTTGTGTACGTTTTTGTTCCATATCTGCTCGGAAGTATTAATACCGCGATTATCGTGTCGGGCAAAATGTACCATGATGATGTCCGTAATCACGGAAGCGGAAACGCAGGATTTACAAATATGATGCGAAATTACGGCAAAATCGCGGCGTTAATCACGTTTGTCGGAGATATAATGAAAACAGTTGTTGCCATAATGATAGGCTGGTGTGTTTTTGGTTATCTTACAGCTTACATCGCGGGCTTTGCCTGCTTTATCGGGCATATATTCCCTGTGTTCTATAAATTCCGCGGAGGAAAAGGGGTACTTTGCTTAACAGCAATGGTGCTGATGCTCGACTGGAGAATCTTTCTTATTCTTCTTGCGATATTCCTTGTTGCGGTAGCTGTGACTAAATACATTTCATTCGGCTCGATTCTTTGTGCAATGCTTTTCCCGATTCTTTTGAACAGAATGAATAACACGGGACTTTATCTTATTGAAATTGTGGCAGTCGGAATTGCAATAATTGTCGTTGTGAAGCACAGGGCAAATCTTAAGCGTATTTTCAATGGCACAGAGAGTAAATTCCAGTTTAAAAAAAGCAAGAAGGTTGATTGCAATACAGACATAGTAGGAGACGATGCAGAACAGTAAAATCAAGGAATTTGCGGCACTTGTCATGAAAAGTGCCGAGAGCGAGACACTTGTGAATACAGTCTTTCACTCGCCCGTGGGCGGGGACATGAAAAAGTCAAAGGGCGTCCTCAAAAAAATATCGGGAGAGATTGTTCTTCAGGTTGAAACCTTTCTCACAGAGGGCAGAGTATCGCAGGAGAATATCCGCGTTTGCGATATTATGTCGGCTATTCCGAGGTATTTTGATATGTATAGGCTTGCCGACCTTGCGGACAGCGGAGGAAGCGCATCATTGATGACATCAAAAAAAGGTACTGTTACTCTGATAAAAAAAGGCAAAATTGGCGAAGGTGCGGCTATTACCATCCGTGATTCGAACGACAGACAGAAAAGGCATTTGCTTCGCGGTGACGAAAGCTTTTTGATTTCACTGGGCGTATCCGATTCCAAGGGCAGAGTTCATGATAAAATGCAGGCGAAGTTTCGTCAGATATGCCGTTTTTCGGAATACATAGTTGAAGCGGAGAAAAAATTGAAGCGCGACGGGGAGCTTTACATTTGCGACCTTTGCTGTGGGAAAAGCTATCTCAGCTTTGCGGCATATCATGTTTTGACCGAAGTGCTCGGACGACAGATAAAAATGACATGCGTGGATTTGAAGCAAAGCGTTATGGACTACTGCGCTGAAATTGCGAAAAATTCCGGTATGACCGGAATGGAGTTTGTCTGCATGAACATAGACGATTTTGTGCCGCCGCGTGCACCCGATCTTGTAATATCGCTCCATGCTTGTGATACCGCAACGGATACCGTGCTAAGCTTCGCCGCGAAATACCGCGCGGATGCGATTCTTTCAACTCCGTGCTGTCATCACTATATGAATAAAAATATAAACTGCTCCGCACTTTCTTTTGTCACGGACAGTTCCATACTTCGCCAAAAGTTGTGCGATGCGGCAACGGATGCACTTCGACTCTTGAAGCTTGAGGCGGAAGGGTATAAAACTGATGCCACGGAGCTTATAGATCCCGAAGATACTCCGAAAAACGTGATGCTTCGCGCGTACCGCAGAAAAAATTTTGACGCTGCTTCGGCAGAGGCGGTAAAAAAGGCTGAAGAATACCGTGCCGCATACAGATTTATATACGGTGCCGAGCCGAGCAATTGATGCTCGAATGTCGTATGAGAGTTTTTGCATCATGGAAGGAGTGCTTTGTTTGCCGCTTATCGAGCTGTGAAAAACTCTGACAGATAATCATTTAATGTAATTCATTTATAATCGAAAGGGTATATAGCCAATGGAAATCACAGAATTTCTCAATGCTATCAGCCGAACCGATATTTCGGCTGAGGAGAGACTTGCGGCTCTCGCAGAACTAAGAAAAAAAGTTGATTCAGGAGAAATCGAAACACCGGAACGTGGTGTTTTCGTAAATAACCATATTCACACATGCTATTCATTTTCTCCATACACACCCACATCGGCTGTTTTCTATGCGTGGAAAGCGGGACTTCGTACAGCGGGAATCATGGACCATGACAGCGT
>JAZODB010000099.1:0-2850 GCA_045596785.1 Eubacteriales bacterium | reverse complement strand
TGGAAGCACGTGGTATTGTAACTCGTGCCGGTAAAAAAGGGAATGCGTATTTGTATTCCGTAAAATATTAACATATTCTTAAAGTTTTAAAAATATATTTAAATATAATAAAAAAACAATTATAATATTACTATATCTTACAAAAGATGAAGGTATTGCAAAATGAAATACGGTATCCAAATGTATAATACACAGTGAGCTTGAAAAGCACTGTGACATATTTTTTGAGCTTGATACATATTGGGCATTTGTCGCGCAACTCAACCGCGTTGCCGAAATTGAAGTAAAATAAAAAATATAAAAGGAGAGCTGTCGAAAATTGGCTAACAAAAAATATAATTCGGATTTTGATATTCCAACCCCTATAATTGTACTTGCATTTATTTTTTGCTGGCCTCTCGGAATTGCACTTGTGGTTCTTCGCAGTATTTTCAAGAGCGGCACAAAGAAAAACAGTGATGAAAGTCCATACAGAGCCGAGGATGCGAGATATAAAACTAAAGGAAATGCAAAAAGATCAAGCAAACTTTCAAGAATAGGGAAATTCACAAAAATTTTATCCGTTGTTTTTCTCGTTGCGGCGGGACTTATATCTTTTTCGGCAATCGCGGATTCATACAGCTTGTACAATGCTCTTGAAAATTTTGCATCAATGGCTCTTCCGTTTTTTGCGGTTGCGGGAGGACTTGGCATTGCCTCTGCAACAATTGAGCGCCGGGAGAGCCGATATGCCAGAATACGCGCTATAATCGGAGACCGCGACAGCCTGAATCTCGATAAGCTTGCTGCCGCATCAAACAACAGTCTTAAAAAAGTCAGGAAAGATTTGCAGAAAATGATAGATTCCGGAGAGTTCGGAACGTCTGCCTACATTGATCTCGGAACAAATAATTTTATGAGAACCCCGTATGCTCAGCCTGACGCTCCGTTGTCGTTTGATTACAGAAGTGTATACGGCGAAATGCTCAAAAAAGATAAAAAGAACGAAAAACATCAGCCTGTCGAAGAAGTACCTGAGAATACGGAGGAAAAAAACTCAGATAAAGAAAACTTTGAAAAAATAATAAGCGAAATCAGACGGTTGAATTATGAAATTAAAGATGCTTCTGTATCCGAAAGAATTGACAGGATTGAATCACACACGAAGAATATCTTTGATTATGTTACTGCCAATCCCGAGGCGATGACACAGATTCGAACATTTATGAATTACTATCTGCCGACGACCCTTAAATTGCTTGAGTCTTACAGCAGGATTGAGAGAGTTGGAGTTGCAGGCGAAAACATGAAGAAGTCTAAAGAAAATATTGAGAGCATACTTGACCTTCTTGTGATAGGCTTTGAACAACAGATAGACCAGCTTTTCAAAAATGAGTCGATAGATATTTCGAGCGATATAAGTGTTCTGGAAACTATGATGCAGAAGGATGGCTTGAGCGGAAAGAATGATTTTGATATAAAATCTTATACAGACAGTTTTTCAAATCATGTTTCCGATGATTTGGGAGGTGGCGGTGCAGCCGCTTCATGTGAAGACAACTGAAAAATAATGGGCTGTCGCAAATTACATTTTTTATGTAAGTGCGGCAGCCCCTGTATTTCAGTTGATGCTCAGTGTTTCATCATCGGTGCCTTTTTCGATTGCGCGAATTTCAACATAATAAGAGATTTCTTCGTTTACATTGATTTTCACTCGGTCACCGATTTTATGACCAAGGAGTGATTTTCCGAGAGGTGACTCCTTGCTTATCAAATCCTTAAGCACATCGTTACGCAATGTGGTTACAATCGTTATTGTACGTTCTTCATCATCATCTTCGTAGTATATCGTAACATGGTCGAAAAGGCTTACTTCGTCTTCTACTGATTTAACCTCAATTACAATCGCTGTTTCTATCATCGCCTTAAGATAACGGATTCTGCTGTAATTTCGGTTCAGCTCTCTTTTTGCGCTTCTGTATTCGTCATTTTCGGATAGATCTCCGAGTGCGCGGGTTCTCTGTACCTCTTCTTTGCATTTTGGGGTAATTACAGATTGACGGTACGCTATTTCTTCTTTCATTTTTTTTATATCTACTGATGTAAGTTCATTGTGCATGTGTTTTTTCTCCGGATAAACAGATATTTTATTTATTATAACATTAAAAGATGAAAAAATCAATAATTACAAAATATTTGGGTCCTCTATTGATTTTTAATCAATAATATGGTATAATCTCAAATACAGTATTTTTTAAATATCAGAGTATCTCGCGCGGACTGTTTGCAAAGACATATAACACAATTTTCAGAATGTTGATACAGCGCAGCCGCTTCATAAGAGGCAGGTCGTTCGTCTCCGAATCTCGCATATACACCACATAAATTAATTGAATAAGTCTCCGTACCTCAGTAGGATAGAGGGTCTGCCTCCTAAGCAGGACGTCGGCGGTTCGAGCCCGCCCGGGGACGCCATTTTGTGCCGATTTCGTATGATTTCGGCACTTTTTATGTGCAATTTAAGAATATATTATTGATAAATGATGATAAAACCAATCTGATTTATATCACAGAAACAGACTGAGGCGACAGTGTAAACGGATACGATTATAATTACCACCGATGTATTTATAAAGTAAAACCGAATTATAATACTTATTGGCTTATAAACTCGTCTGATTGTATGATTTCCTCCGCCAATTAGCGAAGCGTGCCTCGGTATAATAGCTTTTTTCGTCTCTCAACGCATACGCCTCGGCAACCGTTGAGAGCAAAGAATTTATCGGAGGACTGCTTTTTCGAGAAAATGGCGGAATTGGTGTTGAAGGAACAATAAATACGGAGAACACACATTTTTTGGGGAAAGAGTCC
>JAZODB010000098.1:0-2563 GCA_045596785.1 Eubacteriales bacterium | reverse complement strand
TACGTACACCGAGGACAGGAAGAACATAATACATAAGGTCAAAATTCTTTTCGGAAGACGAAGTATTATTGATTTCAACCGAACATTTTTTGACATTTCCTCTCTTTGCAACAGAAACTTTTACGGCAAATTCCATACCGCATACCGAGCCTCTCCACACAGCAAAATGAGGAGTAAATTCGGCTTCACCTATACTTATCAAATCATATAAAACATTGTTATATTTCATAATAAGCAATTCACCGCGGTTGTCACTCATCAAATCATTGTACCAAGGGGTCAGTTTATTCTCTCTTGAGTTTATATACCAAGTAAAGCTCAAAGCCTTGTCAGATACCATTGTTCCGAAGCATTGATTAGCATAAACCATACACCAAGGAATATCAGGGGTTTCAGCCGTTTTATTTATTGTGATTTTACATTCTGTAAAGTTATAGTGCTTTACAAGATTTCTGTTTTTAACAGATTTTTTGTTTTCTGATCTTTCGATAATTCTGAGCGGTTTAAAGCGTTCTGCGGGGTAAGAAACAACAAATTCGCCTGCTTTGACAGAGAAAACAGAACTTTTTCTCAATGCACTTATTTCTGCATAGCTGTGTTGCGACAAATCGGCAAAATGTATTCCACCGCTGACTCCGACCATCAGTCCGCAAGATTCTTTTTCGACTTCAGATTTTAATGCCGAAGTGACGGGCAAGGTATACTTATCCTCACCGTCGAAAATTATTGCAAGGTCAGATTTTATTCCGTAATTTCTCAGCTTTTTGTTTATCCGTATATACGGAGAAACTTCATCAATATTATCCTCGTCGTCAACTTCAACGGCAATAATCGGATTCTCTCCCGATATCCCGAAGCTCCATAAATTCTCTTTTCGGTAATTGCTCCTTTTTTCGATTACCGCTTTTCCGCCGCCATTCGGAAGAGCAAGCACGAGCGGCAAAATCCGTAATGCCATCCTGTTTTCCGGTGATGATGAATAAAACGGATTCTCACCTGTTTTTTTAATGCTTTTACCCGCCCTTACGGTCAGTAGGGTATCAAGTGCATCTTCCTTACTCTCTCCGACACAAACAGCAAGAGTGAACACTGCTTTTTTGCCCGGTTCAAGGTTGATTTTAACCGAAAAAGCACAGCAGCAGTCGGGATTTCCTCTTTTCCCTTCAAAATCGGTTATGCTTCCGAGTGAAAAAATGCCGTAAGGAGAGCGAAGCACCTTTTCTCTTGATGATTCATGACTTACCTCATCACCTTTGAGCAATCCCGCCGCCAAAGCATATTTGTTTTCAGATGCCGATGAACGGCGCGAAAACAAATAACAGCTGTTTTCCTCGTCCCATTCATCAATGAGGAACAGCTTTGAATACATCGGATGAGCGGCATATGCATCTCTTTTTTCAATACAAGGCTCAAAATAAATAATCAGAGAGCCTTCGAGCACATTTTTTCGGCTTATATTCTCAACCGTAAATTCTCTCAATTCGCAGTCGTGCCGGCTCAGTACACTTGTCTTCATTTTTAGCCTGAATTCAGAGTTTTTGGCTGTGTGTTCGGCTTTATCTTTTGAAAATTCCGCTTTATATTGAACAGACGAGTCTCTGTCCAATGCTTTTACAAACGGAACTGTTTCTTTCTCGGTAGCAAAAACTCCGAAAATGCCCTGCGGACGGTTGAAGAAATCGCCGCTGTTGACCGTAACATCAGTACCGTTATATAAGCTGACACCCGCGCCGCCATCGGTGATGCACACAGTCAGTCTGCCGTTGGTAAGAAGCATTGCTTCGGGCGAAAACGGTGAGGGAGAGTCGGAAATGACGGCTTTTCCGTATACTTTTTCACGGACATTCGGAATCACCTCATCTTTTATACCTTCAAAAATATCTGCATCCGTGGGGATTTTTTCTTGAAGAAGTCCCGATGCGCCCTTCATAAAATCGTCACGCATAAATCTTTTCTGCATACATCCGGCATTTAACAGATTATCCGCCGCAACCATACTCATTCCGACATGATGCGCCATATAAGAACGCACAACTGAAAATTTACCGCTGTTTCTGCCCTTAGCATAATCCGCCGCCTCATAAAATCCGTAAACGCCGAACATCCCTGATTTTTCAAGCCTTTGAAGGTTTCTGAACGACAGAGAAGGAGCGATTCCGAGGGAGAGAAAAGATGAATAAGGCGAAATTACCGTTTCGCCTCTTTGACGGCTGTTGAGGGCAAGTTTTTTTACCCCGTGCGCCTTGTACTGATAGTTCAGGTCTTTGTCAAAAGCATAAAATCCGCTTTCGGATATTCCAAACGGCAATCTTCCCGAGCTTTTTTTCTGACATCGCAAACAAAAATACAACGCTTCACGGCTAAGACTGCCGTGAGGCGAAGGCAAAAACAAATCTGCCATAAAATATTCAAACATTGTGCCTGTCCAAGAAGCAAGACCGATGAATCCGCCCTGACCGACAATTATTCTTCCGAGCGCACCCCAATGCTTTTTGGGTACGGCGCGCTTTGCAACTGCAAAATAAGACGTCATTCGCGCCTCGCTCATATATAAATCATAGAA
>JAZODB010000097.1:0-1975 GCA_045596785.1 Eubacteriales bacterium | reverse complement strand
ACAAAGAGATACAAATCCATACAAATATTCCGATTCCAACAAGAGATACATGACATACGATTGGTATATGAAAACGCGATTCGGCGGAAAAATCGCGAGAGTGCCACTCGACATAGGATGCACTTGCCCGAATATTGACGGTACACGCGGACGAGGCGGATGCATATACTGTAAATCGGGAAGCAGAAGTGCGCTCGGCGATACAATGGAGGAGCAGTATGCGAAAGGCGTTGAGATTGCGTCAAGAAAATGGAAGCCTGTCGGATTTGTGCCTTATTTGCAGTCGAACACCAATACCTATGGGGATATCGGATATCTGACAGAGATGTACGAAAGTGCGGCTTCCATGCATGGAGCTGTGATGCTTGATATTGCCACACGCGCGGACTGCCTTTGCGATGCTGTCGTTTGCGAAATCGTAAGAATCGCGGAGCGGATTCCGATTACGGTGGAGCTTGGACTTCAAACCTCAAATGATATGACGGCTGAGCGGATAAACAGATGCCATACATTTGCTGAGTTTTGCGACGGATACCGCAGACTGCGCGATGCCTCCGCGGAGGTTAACCGAAAAATGAGCTCTGAGAAAGACGGACTTTTGTTTCCTCGAATTTCAATAGGCGTGCACCTTATAAACGGGCTTCCCGGAGAGAGCGCGGAAGATATGCTTCAAAGTGCGCGGGATGTTGCACAGCTTCATCCGGAGCTTGTGAAGCTGCATCTTATGCATGTGCTTAGAGGAACGGAGCTTTCTCGGCTTTTTGAAAGAGGTGAGTACGTGCCTATGGAGCGCGATGCTTACGTTGACTTGGTTTGCTCTCAGCTTGAGCTTTTGCCTGCCGATACGGTTATTGGGAGGGTTACCGGAGACGGTATGGAAGCGGAGCTTATTTCACCCGAATGGAGCAGGCGTAAAACCGAGGTTGCAAACGAAATCGATAAGGAAATGTACAGAAGAAACACGTATCAGGGGCGTTTGGCGTGAAAAATGATGAGCACGCAGTAAATTGCAAATATTTCGGCGTTTTTGACAAAAGAAAAATATATCATTTGTTGAATATTTTCTTGCAAATGTAATATATATTTGCTATAATAATAGCCGATTTCTGATATGTAAAAGGAGGTGCGAACATGAAATACGTATGCTTGATTTGCGGATATGTTTACGACGAAAAAGAAGGCGATGCGGAAAACGGTATTGAAGCCGGTACACTGTGGGATGATTTGCCGGATGATTTTGAGTGTCCGGACTGCGGCGTCTCCAAAGAGGATTTCGAGAAGGATATCGAATCGGACGAGGAATAAATAAAAAACAGCGGAAAGGATTTCTGCAATATCGCAGGGCTCCCGACTCCGTTGTTTTTTATTGCAAATATTACAGTAAAAGCGATCGGGGAAGACTTTTTTAAGGTCTTCCCCGAACATCTTCAACTTAAAAAGCGATAGCAGATTTGCTTTTGTTATGATACCATAAATTTGTCGTTGTGTCAATAGATAAATAATCTTTTGTATGCAAAACGTCGTTTTGCATACTGAATTTTGTTTTTGCGGATATTTGCAGGATTATAAAAAGTATTCGTGCGCTTTTTTGTTTTCCATGTCGGATACATGAGAATTTTCGATATAAGGCTCAAATGTGATTTTTCCTGCCGATATATCGACATCTGCAAGGCGCACATCGAGTGCTGTGCCGAGAGTGTAGGTTTTTTGCCCGTATGTCAGTGTCATGAAGTCCTCGTTTATCTTAGCACCCGCAAAAAACGCCGCCGGAACAAATCCCTCAATAAGATTCTCGCACTGCACGAACATTCCGCTTCTTATGACGGAACATACTGTTGTGTGGAAAACCTCACCGATTTTGTCTTTCATATACAGTGCCATGTACAAATCCTCAATCGAGCGCTCCGCCGCTTGTGCGCGAAGCTCACATTCGGAGGATGTCTCGCCTCGCTCTGAGGCGATTTTGACAAGTGCG
>JAZODB010000096.1:0-4178 GCA_045596785.1 Eubacteriales bacterium | reverse complement strand
CGATTATAACGATTCTCCGCGCAGAAATTCGGATTTGTGTGAAGATGCACGCTCCGAAAGCTGTGGCTGCAAATGCGGAGAGAGCTGCATCTCGGACTCGTGCATAAACAAATATGCTCCGGCTATGGTATACACTCCCGACCATGACTGGAGTGAATTATATGACACAGAAGAAGCACTTGAGCGAGGCACGCTTTTCCGCGTACTCGACTTACCATTTTACCCCACTCCATGTAACACGTGCAAATGACCTCGGAAAAAACAGAACAATAAGGAGCAGACACAAAGATGAACGAGCAGAAAAAACTATATAAAATGATTCAAAACTATTCATTCATACTGAATGAAACGGTATTGTATCTCGACACACATCCGAATTGCCGTCAGGCACTCCGGTATTACAAAACGTACCGCGACCGTCTGCTTGAAGCAATACGCGCTTACGAAGATAACTACGGTCAGTTGACTGTCTACGGCGGAAAATCCTGCGATTGTTGGCAATGGGTAAATGAGCCCTGGCCGTGGGAAATTTGATTCAGGCAGAAAGGAATAATGACTTATGTGGAATTACGAGAAAAAACTTCAATACCCGGTAAAAATAAAAAATCCCAATCCGGCACTTGCCAACTTAATCATAACACAGCTCGGCGGACCTGACGGTGAGCTTGGAGCTTCCATGAGGTATCTGAATCAGCGTTACTCCATGCCATATCGAGAGGTTGTCGGTATACTTTCAGATGTGGGTACAGAGGAGTTGGCACATATGGAAATGATAGCCACAATTATCCATCAGCTCACAAGAAATCTTTGCATGGAGGATATAGAGAAATCGGGATTCGCACCATACTTTGTTGACCATACAACCGGCGTGTACCCCGTAGCAGCAAGCGGTGTTCCGTTTGATATGAAATATGTTGGTGTAAAAGGTGATGTAATAGCAGATCTCAACGAGGATTTGGCAGCAGAGCAAAAAGCTCGTGTAAGCTATGATAATCTGCTGCGACTAATAGATGATCACGATGTATGCGAACCTATAAAATTCTTAAGAGAACGTGAAATCGTTCACTATCAACGCTTCGGTGATGCGCTTCGTATAGCACAGGATAATATGGACTCAAAGAATTTCTATGGGTACAATCCGGCATTCGACAAAGTAAAGCGAACAAAAAACAATTAACAAAAAACTCGCTGCGCTCACTCAGTGGTCGCAAAACAGTAATATACGAACTTTTTGGAACAGGCATGACCGAAATTATGCCTGTTCCGCTTTTATCAGTTCATCTACGAGAAAATAGAAAGATTGTCGTATTCGATATCTAAATTCTGCTTGCGCTCCGTTTCATCTTGAAAGGCAGGCACGGAGTTTGAAAAATTCCCATTTCACAACGTACCCGTCGATTAGCATTTTGCGGACACAGGTACTCATGTTCTCCGTTCTCATCTGTTTAATTTTTTTATCAAGTCGTATTATTTGTCATTCACAAGAAATTTTATCTGTTTTGGGCGAACTGCGTTTCTGTTATCCGACATTAACACTAACTTGATTTGTTAAATTGAAGTTTTCCTAAGTATAAGTTTCTATTTTACACAGCCATAAAGAAATAATCCGTTATGGTTTCGGCAGATTCTTTCATTCCGTTGTCAACCCACCAACGGATAGTTTCGACGAAGGTGGATGCAATATGGTTTTCCCAAAATTTATCGGGTAGCTTTTCGTTCTTTCTTGATGCAAACAAGTATAGTTGGCTGTCCACCAGCTTTTCAAAATTGCTTTTGAAATATCGAAAGAACAAGTCGTTATTTTGTCCCGAGAGTAATTTCAAAATGTTATTATCGTTTTTCTGCAGATGCTTGATGAGATGCAAATAAACCGAATCCGGCGCATCGCATGCAAAAATATGCTTATGCTCTGCGTGATTTTCATTCATCGTATCGAAAATGTGACAGAAAAGCTCATCGCAAAGCGCCTTCAAAAGAAAATCCTTTGTTTCAAAATGAGCATAGAAGGTCGCTCTGCCCACGTCAGCCTCGTCTATGATTTCGCCAACTGTGATTTGCTCAAAATCCTTTTTGTAAAGTAAATCTATAAATGCGGTAAATATTGCTTCTCTTGTTTTTCTTTGACGCCTATCCATAATCTTCTCCATACAAATTTCAATTTTTGTTCCGTATCGTACAATACGAAAAATCTATATGTTGTTTTTTCTGCGATTATCGTATACAATATCGAACATGGAGTTCGGTATAGAACTTATTATACTATAAAAATACGTTTATAGCAAGAGGAGAGGATATGAAAACAGAAATAAATATTTTAGGAGCGTTTATTCTCAATCTCGCTTTTTCAATTTTTGAGATAGTGGGCGGATTTTTCACGGGAAGCGTTGCGATTATCTCGGATGCCATCCACGACCTTGGTGATGCTGCCGGCATCGGCATTTCCTATTTTCTCGAAAAGAAGAGCAAGCGTCAGCCCGATGAAACGCATACATACGGATACGCAAGATATTCCGTTATGGGCAGCGTGATTACCACCGTCATTCTTTTGTTCGGCTCTGTTACGGTCATTTATAATGCAGTAAACAGAATTATTAACCCAACAGAAATTAACTACAACGGTATGATTGTTTTTGCCATTGTTGGCGTAATTGTCAATTTCGTTGCGGCATACTTCACCCGTAAAGGTGTTTCGCTGAATCAAAAAGCGGTAAATCTTCATATGCTTGAGGATGTGCTTGGTTGGACGGTTGTGCTAATCGGTGCTGTTGTGATGAGATTTACCGACTTCGCTCTCATTGACCCCATTATATCTATCGGAGTTGCCGTTTTCATTTTGATAAGCTCAATTAAAAATCTAAAATCCGTTATTGACCTGTTTCTCGTAAAAACGCCAAACAGTATTGAGCTTGTGGAAATAAAAGAACACCTAATGGAGATTGACGGCGTTGCAGATATTCACCATATCCATATTTGGAGCATGGATGGACAGAGCAATTATGCCACATTGCACGTTGTTACCAATGCCGATGCCCATGAAATAAAGCACAAAATTCGTGAGGAATTAGAGGAACACGGTATCTTACATTCCACTCTTGAGATTGAAGCGGAGGGCGAGCATTGCCACGAGAAGGAATGCCATGTCGAAGTTAAAGCATCCTCGGGACATCATCACCACCATCATTAAGCAATAAAGGCGTGCTGTTTGACTTTAATTTACTCCTTTATCGATGATAAAATTGCTAAAAAAGCTTTTTTGAACGCTTTAGCGAAGCTTTCGGAACACTGAACTTCCCCCTTATTATTTATGTGATTCATAAAATTCCGATTTGTTTATCCGAACAAAAATGTCCATGGTAAAACCTCCGTCAATTTAATAATTTGGCAAAAAAAGAGCGATGCAGGTCATACGACTTACATCGCTCTTTACATTGTTGTTTTTATCAATGTCAGACAGGTCCGTAAAGCTGTAAAACGGCAACTTTTTCGAATCACTGTCTTACGGGCACCCATCTGATGCTCTGAATTATGTATTATTTTAATAATTATTCGTCTTCCGACATTTCACCGTTTGCAATTGCAGCTTTTTCCGCCTCAACTTTTGCTCTGAAGGCAGCACGTCTTTCGGCTGCTTCTTCGGCTCTCTTTGCAAGCTCTTTCTGTCTTGTAACAATAGCACGTGAAATTTGCTCTGCGTACTTATCAATATCCGCACCATAATCAACGCACATATCAAGAGCCGCTGTACCGTCTGTTTTCAGAAGTTTGAATACATAATATTTAACCTGTACTGTACGGTCACCTTTTTTGTATTCGTAAATATTTTCTTCCACAACCGCGCGATCAAGCTCTGTGAAATAATAAGAACTCGTAAGTATATTGTCAATGGACTCATCAATAAGCGAGAAACGTCTTCCGTAAATAAATACTTTTTCATTTGTGAAGATTAAGTTGCAACCCATGAAATAGTTTGTTCTGTTAACGCTGTCTTTTCCTTTTTTGTAGTACAAAGGTGTCTCTGAACCGTGAAAATCATATCCTCTGAGATTTATGGGTTTGAGCATTTTGAGGAAGCTTCTTTCGTAGACTTCAAACTTCTTCTCGGAAAGCTCCTGTAAATTTTTTATTCTTTCGGAAATTTGATATTCAAGGTCAGTATCGTTTGATGCACCGCCCGAGGA
>JAZODB010000095.1:0-8661 GCA_045596785.1 Eubacteriales bacterium | reverse complement strand
AGTTTGAATCTTTACTTATCGGAAATAATATAACGCGAAGAAGCACAGAACTCGATGGGAATTCTGTGCTTCTTCTTTCTTATTCGGTTATTTAGACCGCATCTTTATTTGATTGAAACAGTGCCTGTGACCAGTATTTTTTGTGGGAAAACTATCCTATCCGGCTTATTTATTATTTCTCCGTTAAGGACATCACCTATTTCGCCGTGTCCTTGTTTTTTATTATTTCAAGTCTGAAATCGCCATTTTATGTTAAATGAGCTTCTTCGCCAACTTACTGTAACAACAAGATAACGTATTGACTTCTTTGTTTTCTGAAAATAAATTAAACAAGTAAAATTTCCATATCCTCTTTCAGTTTTTCGCGAAAAGAAACTCGCCACTCTACCTCATTTGCTTTTTTACGACAGACGTCAACAACAAGTCCCTTAGAACAAGAATGGATTGCAGGAACAAGCCACTCCTCGCCATTCCACTCAAAGTGCTTGTTAATTCGGATTTCCTCACCGGGTTTAAAGCGGCTTTTTCCCATGTTGAAGCCTTCACCGAAATAAACATTCCATGTGAGAGGCTCTGCTTCCGGGGGAAGATTTTCGTAATACTCCTTGCAAAATTTCAGCTTTGAATAATTAAAATTTGCTTGCAGCTCTTTGATATATTCATATGGATTTTCTATCGTTGTCAATTCAAATTCATTTTAAAGTTTTTCAATTACGGCTTTCTGCTCATCGTTCGGCTGATTATCGCAAATAAACCGATTGAAAAGCTCTTTATCAAACATCCACATCTGCTCAATTGATGCCGTATGGCAGCAGCTTGGAAACAGAGAAAGCAAATCGCGAAAATTCTTCGCTATCGGAAAGACATTCTGACCGATGGGATTCATCGGACTTACGGCGAAAACATATTTCCAAAATTTTTGATAAAGCAAAAGTGAATCCCATCAACACCTGCCCATCCGATGATTTTTGCTCCTTTTGTGGTAGTGATGTAATCGCTTTTATCGTCACCTGTTTCAAACCCAAGTACGGATGGGTCAATATTTTTATTTTTGTAATCAAGGTATGTTTCCATGATTTACTCCTCTATGACCTGCGAATAGCTTTAATAATCGCACCTATTTTTGGAGGTGTTCCGTAAAGCAATACACCTACACGATATATTTTTGCTGAAATAAATCCGACTCCTATCACAGAGCCAATCAAAATAGCAACCGATATGATAACCTCATATGAAGCCACATTGCTCATTGCAAGTCGTGTAAACATTGCCATAGGTGAAGTGAATGGGATAAAAGAACAAATCTTCATAATAGTATTGTCTATGCTGCCGCTTGACATTGAGAACATTACCACAAAAAATCCGACTATAAACAGCATCGTAATCGGCATAACGGAGGTGTTAATGTCCTCAAGCTTAGATGCCGTCGAACCGACTGCGCCAAACATAAAAGCATATATAAGGAAACCAAGCACAAAGAACAAAAGCATATACATAAACAAATCCACGGGCATGTTAAATATGGATTGAATTATCATATTCTCGCCCCAATAACTTTTGTTAAAATTATAGAACAGCAGAGCTGAGCCAAAGACAGCTACAAGCTGTATAAGTCCCGCAAGGCAAGAAGCAATCACTTTACCAAACATCATGGATGATGGCGCGGCACTTGTAATCAAAAGCTCCATTGCTTTTGAACTTTTCTCTGTTGCCACATTTGTCGCAACCATCTGTCCATAAAGAAGAATGACCATATAAAGTGCAAAAATCATAATATAAGTATAGAAGAAATTCTGCATCTGATCTTTTCCGAGATTTATTGTATCACCGTCAATTTGTGCGGAAAGAATACTGTCCGCATTCTCGGGGGCAATACCGCCGCTTACCATAGCATTCAGTCTGTATACATTTTGAAGCACCTCATTTGCTATTACAGTATTGCTGTCATACATGGACAAATTATTTACATAATAGGTATACGATGTGAGGTCATTCAGAACAAAGGCACATTCTATTTCTTCGGATAAAATTTTTTCTTTTATAACTTCAATACTCTCATCGGAAGTTGTAACTATGTAGTTTCGGAAGGTCTCTTCAAACATGCTCACAGCAAGCTCTGCATCTTCACCTGCAATAATCATGCTAGGCAAGATTTCATCGGGAGTGCTCTGCACATCATCACCATCGGCAAATAAGCTCGTTATGCGAGGAAATGACATCACTATCATAATGACTGCCATCAGAAAAACGGTTATACCAACAAAAATCTTATTTGCAAAATAATTCTTCAGCTCAAATTTCAATATTTTTCCAAATTGTTTCATAGTACTACTCCTTATCTCTTGCATACTCAACGAAAATATCATTGAGAGAAGGTTCAAAAACTTTGATTTCATCAATATCGTATTGTTCGGTTAAACGCTGCATAACAGCAGACTTCTCCTCAGGCGACGAAAGAGTAATCATAACCATGTTTTCCGTATACTTCACCGCATTCGAATAATCCTTAAGAATTCTGCAATTATCCTTTGATGCAATCACCAGCTTATTGCGGGGATATGTATGCTTAATTTCGTGCAAATCTCCATTCAGAACAACTTTGCCGTTATGAATAATAGCGATACTATCGCAAAATTCTTCAATATAACTCATCTGATGACTTGAAAAAAGTACTATTTTGCCTTTACCGATTTCTTCCTTTACAACATCCTTGAGAAGCATGGCATTTACAGGGTCAAGACCCGAAAAAGGCTCATCCAAAATAACGATTTCCGGGTCATGGGCGATCGCAGTGACAAGCTGGATTTTTTGCTGATTACCCTTAGAGAGTGTATCGAGTCTTTTGTTTCTGTATTCCATCATTCCGAGACGTTCAAGTCAATAATCAAGCCTTGTACTTTGAAGCTTAACTTATTTTACCTTCAACTTTAGAATTACGATAAACCCCAAAAAATAACAAAAAATTATGTGATTAACAAAAACTCCTTGCAATTTAAGTCCGCATGTGGTATAATTTAATAATAGATAGTGTTTGCTGTCATTATTTTTTGGCTAAAAACTCAGTAAAAACATCATCAGCCAAAACAATAACCGAAACATGGTGATTGTTTTGACAGAAAGACAGGATTTTTATGTTTTTTTCGTTACACGGCACAAGGGTACCACACAAAAAAAACACCGCGGACATGCAGGCTGTCAGAATGCCCGCTCCTCAAACCGTTGTCATTCCAATGCAAATGCATATAGGAAAACCTGCAATTCCGATAGTTAACACGGGAGACAAGGTTTATGTAGGCACATGTATTGCCGAACCTGACGGTCATATAAGTGCTTCTATTCATTCGAGTATATCGGGAACAGTAAAAAAAATTGAAGATATTACTATCTCAAGCAGAAATGCCTGCAAAGCTATATATATAGAATCAGACGGAAATATGACGCCCGATTCCTCGCTCACGCCGCCAAACATCGATTCGCGAGATTCATTAATTGCCGCAATAAAGGAAAGCGGTATTGTCGGGCTCGGCGGTGCGGGTTTCCCCACAAATGTTAAGTTTAATGTTGAAGCTGAAAAAATCGAAGAGCTCATAGTAAACGGTGCGGAATGTGAGCCATATATAACAAGTGATAACCGTACCATGCTCGACAGAGTTGACGATATGAAGCTCGCGCTTCTATACATTGAAAAATATCTCGGAGTAAAGAAAATAATTATCGGTGTTGAAAACAACAAGCCGAAAGCAATTTGTTCAATGCAAACCCTCGCACAAGAAATACCGGGCGCTTCTGTAAAGGCTCTTCCGAGCGTATATCCTCAAGGCGGAGAAAAAGTGCTGATATATCACACCGTAAAAAAGATTGTTCCCCTCGGAAAGCTTCCCATTGATGTCGGATGCATTGTTTCAAACTGTACAACCATAGCAGATATCGGAAAATATATCCGAACAGGAATCCCACTTGTCGAAAAATGCATAACGGTAGACGGAAGTGCAGTGATTAATCCCATGAATGTCATTGTTCCAATAGGAACAGCCCTCTCCGACGTATTTACGTTTGCCGGAGGATTCAAGTCACCTCCCGGAAAAGTCCTCTACGGCGGCCCTATGATGGGAATTTCGGTTCCAAATTCTTCAGTTCCCGTTCTGAAAAACACAAACGCCGTTTTGGCATTTAACGAACATGATTCGGTTCTTCCAAAGCCTCAGCCGTGTATTAAGTGCGGGCGCTGCATAAATACATGCCCGTTCGGTATAAATCCGCCCGAGCTTGCCAAGGCATTACAAAACCATGATATTAACAGTATGGAACGATTCGGAGCGGATGCCTGCATGGAATGCGGATGCTGCGCGTTTGTTTGCCCCGCAAACCGTCCTATTGTTCAAAATCATCGTTTAATTAAGGCTGAGCTTCGTACAGCAAGGTCAAACAAAACAAAGGGAGAGAAAAAGCAATGACAGAAAAACTTCATATATCTGCATCTCCTCACATACATACAAAGCAAACAGTTCACACCATTATGCTCGATGTTGTTATTGCACTTTTACCCGCCTCATTGGCAGGGACTATTATATTCGGACTCAGAGCGCTTCTTGTTATCGCCGCTTGCGTTATCTCATGCGTGGCAAGTGAGTTTTTGTTTAATTTGATTGCCAAAAAAAATCAAACGGTCGGGGATTTGAGTGCGGTTGTAACCGGATTGATTTTGGCATTGAATCTTCCCGCAAACATTCCTATATGGCAAACGATTATCGGCTCTGTATTCGCGATTATCGTTGTTAAATGCTTCTTCGGGGGTATGGGATGCAATCTTGTAAACCCTGCAATCACCGCAAGAGTATTTATGATTCTCGCTTTTGGAGCAATGATACGGGTCTCATCTCCCATTGGAGTCGACGCTGTGTCATCACCAACACCTCTTGTTCAAATCGCCGAGGGAACAATCCCCAATCTTATGGATTTGTTTCTCGGAAGGTACGGCGGGACAATCGGAGAAACATGCACTCTCGCACTCCTTATCGGAGGCGTATATCTGCTCGCCAAACAAATTATCACTTGGCATATTCCGACTGCATTTATAGGCTCGGTTTTTATTCTCAGTTTTGTTATTGATGGCTTCAGTATTCCACTTGCAACCGCCTCTATTCTATCGGGAGGTCTTGTCCTCGGAGCATTTTTCATGGCAACAGATTATGTTACAAGCCCCGCAACACCGTTCGGAAAGATACTCTCTGGTGTGATTGCCGGTACGATTACAGTTCTGATACGCAAATGGGGTGCATATCCCGAGGGTGTATCTTTTGCTATTTTAATTGCTAACATTCTTAATCCATATATAGACAGATGGACCGCGTACCGTGTATTCGGAGGTAAAAAGTCATGATAAAGCATTTAAGAAGCGTGATTGTACTTACCGTTATATGTGTTATTGTCGCTGTCTTGATGGCTGTAACAAATGAAATAACCTACCCAATTATTGAAAAAAACGAAGCTGCCGCCACAACCGAGTCATTGCTTGTTGTTATGCCGAACGGAAATAATTTCAATAAGGTGGATATTTCGGCGCACGAGCTGCCGAAAACCGTAACTGAGGTTTATCTTGAGAAAAGCGGCGGCTATGTCATAAAACTTGTCACTTCCGGCTATGCGAGCGGCATGACCATTCTGTGCGGTATAGATGCAAGCGGCACTATAACCGGTGCAGTGTGCCTTGGAAGCAGTGAAACCTTAGGATATGAAAAGAGCTACGGAAACAAAGTCGTTGGTATTACTTTTGAAAATTTAGATACAGTGGATACGGTTGCCGGAGCTACCATGACAACTCGGGGTTATCTTAATGCGATTAAAGATGCATTTGCGGCATTTGAGATTTTAAGCGAAGGAAATTCAGATATTACGCATGATAATCTAAAATTAAAAAATGAATCCTTAAAAATATCGAAAGGAGTAAGAAGTTATGAAAAATGAAAACAGTAACCTCTCGATATTGCTAAAAGGTTTACTTCTTGAAAATCCGGTTTTTGTTTTAATTTTGGGAACCTGCCCTACTCTCGCAACCACAACTACCGTTATCGGTGCTCTTGCAATGGGTATTGCAGCCACTGCGGTTCTGATTTGCTCTAATGTTGCTATTTCACTGCTCAGAAAAATCATTCCCGAAGCTGTAAGAATTCCATGCTATATTGTAATCATAGCCGGATTTGTCTCTATTGTACAAATGCTTATGCATGCCTTATTGCCTGAGCTTTACGAGTTACTCGGCGTATACCTCGCACTTATTACAGTAAACTGTATTATACTCGGAAGAGCAGAAATGTTTGCAAACAAAAATTCGGTCGGGAAATCCGCACTTGACGGCATAGGAATGGGGATTGGATTTACCATTGCACTTTTTGTGATGGCCACAATCCGAGAGGTCTTCGGTGCCGGTACATTTGCCGGGATTCCTGTGCCGTTACTATCCAAGCATACAATTGCCATTCTGCTTAAAGCTCCGGGAGGAATGATGGTATATGGGTTGCTTATTGCTTTGGTTGCACTTATTACAAACGGAACATTCCCGAAAAAAAAGAGTTTTTCGTGCGAGGGCTGCCCATCCAATGGTGCATGCAGTCATACCTGCGAAAAATCCGAAAATACGGTTAAGGAGGACAATTAAATGGAAAGTGTAAAAAATCTTATCGTTATTCTCATGTCCTCTGTGCTTGCAAACAACTATGTTTTGAGCAGATTTCTCGGAATATGCCCTTTTCTCGGTGTGTCTAAAAAACTTAATCAAGCAGTTGGAATGGGAATTTCAGTCACTTTCGTTATGCTTATGGCAACTGCGGTTACCTGGCCGATACAAGTTCTCGTTTTGGATAAAATGGGGCTTGGTTATATGCAGACAGTTGTATTTATTCTTATTATTGCCTCCCTTGTTCAATTCACCGAAATCGTTCTGAAAAAGTTCATCCCTTCCCTTCACAAAAGTCTCGGAGTATACCTGCCGCTTATTACAACAAACTGCGCGGTTTTGGGTGTCACTATTAATAACATGACCGACGGATTTAATTTTGTTGAATCCATTGTAAGCTCGCTCGGTTGCGGTCTCGGTTTTTTGCTGGCAATGGTTCTTTTCTGCGGTGTTCGGTCAGGCATAGATGAAACCAATGTTCCGAAACCTTTGCGCGGTCTGCCTGTAACGCTGATTGCCGCATCATTTGTGTCAATGGCGTTCTTTGGATTTGCCGGTATTATTGATAACCTATTCGCTTAAGGAGGAGTTATGAATCCGATTTTATCTGCCTTTTTAATTGTCGGAGCCATTGGACTTATCTGCTCCATTCTTTTGGTTGTCGCTTCGTACTTTTTTCGTATTGAGGAGGAAGAAAAAACCAAACAGATTCGTGACTGCTTACCCGGTGTAAATTGCGGCGCCTGCGGTTTCAGCGGATGCGACGGATATGCAAAAGCTTTGGCTCTTGGGGAATGTGAGCCATCTCTCTGCATTCCCGGCTCTGTTGATGTGGCAAATAAGCTCTCGGAAATTCTTGGAATTACCGTTTGTGCCGAAGAGCCGAAAGTCGCGTTTATAACATGCAACGGAAACTGCGATGCGGCTGTCCATAAAGCTGTATATGACGGCATAACCTCATGTAGGATTATGTCACAATTGTTCAGCGGACCTAAATTATGTCAATACGGATGTCTTGGGTGCGGAGACTGCGCAAGTGCCTGTCCCTCAAATGCCATTTGCATGCGCGATGGTATTGCACATATAAATCCAAAAGCATGTATCGGCTGCGGAATGTGCGTAAATACATGCCCTCAAAAGAGCATTTCTCTTTATTCCAGAAACAGCGTTGTCGCAGTAAGGTGCAGCTCGTTTGAAAAAGGTGCGGCAGCAAGAAAAAGTTGTACAAATGCGTGCATCGGGTGTAAAAAATGCGAATCGGTATGTCCCGAAAAAGCAATTACCGTAACAAACAACCTTGCAAGTATTGATTACAGTAAATGCTCAGCTTGCCTTAAATGTCATGATGCATGTCCGACTCACTGCATAATGCTTGTGGATTTCTCGGCATAAAGATATATGAATAAATCAAAAGCCGTAAATGATATTATTTTGATTGTTGTCATTCTTTTGAGTGCGGCGTTACTTCTTACCTTTTATTTGCTTTTGCAAAAAAACGGAGCATACGTTATCGTAACATTAAACGGGAATGAGTACGCGAGATATCTACTCTCCGAAAATATACGCACAGACATATTATCAGGTGATAACTCAATAAACACGCTTGTAATAGACGACGGAGAGGCATATATTTCATATGCAAACTGCATTAATAAAATATGTGTTTCGCATAGAAAAATATCGCGTGTCGGTGAAACTATCGTTTGCCTGCCCCACAAGCTGATTGTCAGTATTGAGTCCTCGGAAACATAAAATTCAAAAACAGAAAAATTTCGGAGCGAGCATGAAAAATTCAAGTAAAACAGTTGCATATTTGGGGCTATGTACTGCGCTTGCTATGATTATGTCATATGCGGAAATGCTCATACCGCCTATTTTCCCGACCGTACCCGGTATAAAAATAGGACTTCCGAACGTAATTATTATTTATATGCTTTATAACAGCGGATTCGGAAAAGCTCTTCTTGTTTCCGTTACAAGAGTTATTG